>CAISKG010000141.1 GCA_903885855.1 uncultured Planctomycetaceae bacterium | reverse complement strand
GGCGGCGCACAGCGAGCGGCCGGCGCGCGGCGGTCGCGGCGGCGGGCCGGGCCGCGGAGGCCCTCCCGGCGGAGGACCATTCGGCGGAGGACCACCAGGCGGAGGACCACCCGGCGGAGGACCGGGCCGCGAGCGCGCCCCGGCCGTGCCGGGGCCGCGTGTGGCGCCCGACGAGGTGGAGCACCACGGCGACGCCGATCTCTACGACCTCGGCGTGCTGCGGACGCTGTTCCTCGAGTTCGAGGGGGATGACTGGGAGCAGGAACTCGCCGACTTCAACGACACCGACGTCGAGGTGCCTGCCCGGCTCACCGTCGACGGCCGGTCGATCGACGGCGTCGGCGTCCACTTCCGCGGCGCGTCGAGCTACTTCATGGTGCCCGCCGGCTTCAAGCGCTCGCTCAACATCGCCGTCGACCATGCCGACCCCGACGCCGACCTCCTCGGCTACCGCACGCTCAATCTGCTCAACGCCAACGGCGACCCGAGCCTGATGAGCAGCGTGCTCTACTCCCACATCGCCGCCCCCCACCTCCCCGTCCCCAAGGCGAACTTCGTCCGCGTGGTGATCAACGGCGAGTCCTGGGGCGTGTACGTCAACGTCGAGCAGGCCAACAAGGACTTCCTCCGCTCCCGGTACGGCGACTCCAAGGGGAGCCGCTGGAAGGTGAAGGGGCGGCCCGGCGGCCGCGGGGGACTCGAGTACTTCGGCGACGACGCCGAGGCCTACCGGAGCATCTTCGAGATCAAGACGAAGGACCGCCCCGAGGCCTGGAAGGACCTGATCGCGCTGTGCCGGATCTTCGAGGAGACGCCGGTGGGCAAACTCGAGGAACGGATCCGCCCGGTGCTCGACGTCGACGAGGTGCTGTGGTTCCTGGCCCTCGACGTGGCGCTGGTCAACAGCGACGGCTACTGGACGCGGGCGAGCGACTACACCCTCTTCGAGGACGCGCACGGCGTGTTCCACGTCATCCCCCACGACATGAACGAGTGCTTCATCGCCGGCGGCCCTCCCGGCGGCCGGGGCGGCCCGGGCTTCGGTCCGCCGGGCGGCCCACCCCCAGGGCCTCCCGGTGGTGCGCCGCCCGGTGCGCCGCCCGGTGCGCCTCCCGGTGCGCCCCCATTCGGCGGAGCTGGCTTCGGCGGACCGGGGCATGGCGGCCCCGATCTCGACCCGCTCATCGGCCTCGATGACGGCGGCAAGCCGCTCCGCAGCGGCCTCCTCAACGTGCCCCCCCTCCGCGACCGCTACCTCGACAACGTGCGCGCGATCGCCCGCGACCAGCTCGCCTGGGAATCGATCGGCCCGGTCATCGCCCGCTGCCGGGCCCTCATCGTTGACGCGGTGCGCGACGACACCCGCAAGCTCGCCTCGACCGAGGCCTTCGAGAAGGCCACCGACCCCGAAGGGGGCCCCGGGAGCCTGCGCGACTTCATCGAGCGCCGCCGTACCTTCCTCCTCGACGACGCCCCCGCCCGCGCCGATCACTGACGGCGCTGCGGCCCCACCACGGATCCCCCCATGCCCGATTGGCTCGCCGGTGCCTTCCCCAGCGACGCGGAACTGCGCTGGCCGATCATCCTCGTGCGCTTGCTCGCGGCGCTGGCCGTGGGCGCCGTCGTGGCGGCGATCTACCGGGCCACGCGCCGGCGCCCGGCCGCCGTCGGCGACCTCTCCCAGACCCTCCTCCTGCTGGCCGTGGTCATCGCCATGATCACGCTGGCCATCGGCGACAACGCGGCCCGCGCCTTCAGCCTCGTCGGGGCGCTGGCCATCGTGCGGTTCCGCAGCGTGGTGGAGGATCCGCGCGACACCGCCTTCGTGATCCTGGCGGTGGCGGTGGGGCTGGCCGTCGGCGCGGGCTTCATCTGGGTGCCGGTGATGGGCCTGCCGATCGCCGGCGCGGTGGCCTGGGCCTTCGCGGGGGCGGAGTCGCGCCGGGCCGCGGGGCCGTCGCGCTGCCGCGTCGTGGTGCGCACCGACGGCTCCACCCCCCCCGGCGCCGTCCGGGCGGCCCTCGAGCGCCACCTCGACGGCTGCCGCCAGCGCCGCATCGAGACGGTGAAGAAGGGCACGCTCGTGGAGCAGGTGTGGTCGGGCCGGCTGCGCGCCGCCGACGGTGGCGAGGGGCTGGTGGCCACCCTCCGCGACACGCCCGGCGTGACCGCCGTCGACGTCGTGTTTCCCGACTGACGCCGGGGCCCGCCCGAGCGACGGCGATGCCCACCCGCTCGGGCGGCACCGACCCGCCCGCCGGCTAGCCCCCCACGATCTCCGCGAGCGGGTGGCCGCCGGCCACCAGCGCCAGCGGCCGGTCGAGCGGGTCGCGGATCTCGTGATCCGGGGGGATGCCGAGGAGCTGGAAGATCGTGGCGGCCAGATCGGGCGGGCGCACCGGCCGGTCGGCCGGGAAGGCGCCGCGCGCGTCGCTCGAGCCGATCACGGCGCCGCCGGGCACGCCGGCCCCGGCCAGCGCCACCGAGAACACGCTCCCCCAGTGGTCGCGCCCCCCGGCGGGATTGATGGTGGGCGTGCGCCCGAACTCCCCCATCACCACCACGAGCGTCTCGTCGAGCAGGCCGCGCTCGGCGAGGTCGTCGAGCAGCGCGGGGAAGGCGGTGTCGAACTGCGGGCAGAGGACGTTCTTCACCCGGCCGGCGTTGTCCTGGTGGGTGTCCCAGAGCGGATTGCCCGAGGCGGTGTCGCCCGGCTCGCGCGGCCAGTTGACCTGCACGAGGCGCACGCCCGCCTCGATGAGCCGCCGCGCCATCAGCAGGCTCTGCCCCCACTTGCCGCGGCCGTAGCGGTCGCGCGAGGCCGCCGGCTCGCGCTCGATCTCCAGGGCGGCGCGGGTCGGGCCCGCGTCGAGCAGGTCGAAGGCCTCGGCGCGGAAGCGGTCGAAGTCGGCCATGGCGGGCGTGCGCAGCCGGCGGGTGAGATCGGTGTCGATCCGGCCGAGGAGGCCGCGCCGCTCGGCGAGCCGGCGCTGCTGGTCGGCCGCGCCGGCCACGAGCCCCTCGATCTCGATCCGCTCCTGCGAGGGATCGCAGCGGATGACGTGCGGATGCCACGCCGCCCCCATGAAGCCGCCGTTCTGACCGGGCCAGGGAATGGAGGGATTGTTGAAGATCGGCTCGGGGAGCACGACCGCGTCGAGCGGCGAGCGGTCGCTCGCCCGCAGCGCGCCCACGGCGCCGGCGATGCTCGGCCAGTCCTGCGGGCCGGGGGGCACGCTCTCCACGGCGTTGACCGGCTCGTGGCCGGTGAGCATGAAGCAGCCGCTGGCGGAGTGGGCGTGGATCCCGGTGGTCATGGAGCGGATCACGCACAGCCGGTCGGCGCGGGCCGCCGTCCGGGGAAGAAGCTCGGAGAACTGCACCCCCGGCACGCTCGTCGAGACCGGGAGGAAGGGGCCGCGGATCTCCACCGGCGCGTCGGGCTTGGGATCGAAGGTCTCGTGTTGCGGCGGCCCCCCGGAAAGGAAGACGATCAGGCAGGAGGTCGCCCGCGGCCGCGGGGCATCGGCCGCCGCGCGGCGGGCGGCGAGCCACGGCAGCGTGAGCCCCAGCGCCGACGAGCAGCCCACGCCGAGCAGCCCACGGCGCGGCAGCGGTCGATGACGTGGCGACGAACCGAGCATGTGCCGCTCCGCTGACTGACCGTGGCTGTGCACATGGCCGTGCATCGGCACCGCCCCCCGGGTGGGGCCCGCGGTCCGCCTTCGGCGACGCGGGATCCTGCGTCAGAATACCCTACGCCCCGCGCTCCACGCGCTCCCCACGCTCCCCTTCGGCCCCCCCGGCCCCGTGCCCCGATGCCCTCCCGCCCCGCTCCCAAAGCCCTGGCCCCGCTGCACGTGGTCGTCGGCCGCGGCGCGCAGGTCGAATCGTGCCACCGGGTACACGCGGTCGTGGCGGATGGCGACGGATGCGTGACAGCCGCCCACGGCGACGGGCCGCGGCCGATCTTTCCCCGATCGGCCGTGAAGGCGATCCAGGCGCTGCTGCTGGTCGAGAGCGGCGCGGCGGATGCCTTCGGCTTCACACCGGCGGAGCTGGCGCTGGCCTGCGCTTCCCACGCCGGCACGCCCCTTCATGTGGAGACGGCCCGCGGCATGCTCGCCAAGGCGGGGCTCGACGCGACGGCGCTGGCCTGCGGCGCGCACTGGCCCCTCGACGAGGCGGCCGCACGCGATCTGGCCCGCGGCGGCGCCGAGCCCGGCAGCCTGCACAACAACTGCTCGGGAAAGCACGCGGGGTTCCTCACCGTCGCCGCCCACCTCGGCTACCGAATCGCCGGATACGAGACACCGCACCATCCGGTGCAGGAGCGCGTGGCCGCGATCCTGGCCGAGATGACCGGGGCACCGGTCACGGCGGCCGCGCGGGCCATCGACGGCTGCTCGGTGCCGACGTGGGCGGTGCCGCTGGAGCGCCTCGCCGTCGCCTTCGCGCGGCTCGGCAGCGGCGCCGGCCTGGCTCCAGGCCGCGCCGCCGCCGCCGCCAGGCTCCGCGCCGCGGTCGCCGCCCACCCGCTCCTCGTCGCCGGACCGGGGCGCTTCGACACGCGCGTGATGGAGGCCGCCGGCGAACGGGTGTTCGTGAAGATCGGCGCGGAAGGAGTGCTGTGCGCGGCGATCCCGGCCGCCGGCCTCGGGATCGCCGTCAAGGCGGAGGACGGCGCGGCGCGGGCGGCGGAAGTGACCATGGCGTCGCTCCTCCTCCGCCATCTCCCCTCGCCCACCGAGCGGGAACGGCACGAACTCGACCGTCTCCGGGCGCCCGGGCTCTCGAATTGGAAGGGGCTGTCGGTCGGCTGGATCCGCATGGAGGGGGAGGCCTCCGGGTGACGATGGTCCCGCTGGCGGCCCCCTCCCCCGCGGGCGGGGCCGCCGTGCCCCCCCGCGCGGGCTCGAGCGGCGCCCGCGGTGTCGAAGGGGCCGCCCGGCGACCTAGAATTGACCCGCTGCCCCCGCCCTGCCGGTGCCATGACCGCCCGACCTTTCCGCCACAGCCGCGCCCTCCTCCCCGTCGAGCCGCCCGCGCGGATCGACCGGCACGGGTGGCTCCGCGCGGCGCTGGCGGTGGTGATCGTCGCCGCCGCCACGGCCGACGGCGCGGCCTCCGAGCCGGAGCGCTTCTTCGAGGAGAAGGTCCGGCCGCTCCTGGCCAACCGCTGCCAGGGCTGCCACGGCGAGCGTGTGGCGGAGAACGGCCTGCGCCTCGACCATCGGCCCGGCCTCCTCCGCGGCGGCAGCGGCGGCCCCGTGATCGTGCCGGGCGACGCCGGCGCGAGCCGGATCCTCGCCGTCGTCCGCCGGACGGCCGAGCCGGCCATGCCCCCTGACGAGCCGCTCGCCCCCGACGAGGTGGCGATCCTCGAGACGTGGATCGCCGCCGGCGCCCCCTGGAGCGGCCCTGGGGCGGCGGGCCCGCCCGAAGCGCCGGCGGCCGCCGGCGACGCGGTGCCCGCGGACATGGCCGCCCGGCTGGCGTGGGCCCGGGAACGCCACTGGGCCTTCCGTCCGATCGAGCGCCACGCCCCCCCGCCACTCCCCGCCGGCCTCGCCCCCGACCGCGCCGGCGCGTGGACCGGCACGATCGACCGCTTCCTCGCCGCGGCGATCGTGGCGGCCGGCCAGCAGCCCGCGGCCCAGGCCGCGCCGCGCGAGCTCGTGCGCCGGCTGTGGTTCGACGTCGTCGGCCTCCCGCCCCCGGCCGACCGGGTCGACGCGTTCGCCGCCGATCCCTCCGAGGCTGCCTGGACCGCGCTGGTCGACGAGCTGCTCGCCTCCCCAGCCCACGCCGAGCACTGGGCGAGGCACTGGCTGGATCTCGCACGCTACGCCGACACGATGGGCTACGCGCTGGACCGCCAGGATCCGCGCTATCCCTTCGCCTGGACCTACCGCGACTGGGTGGTGCGCGCCCTCGAGGCCGACCTCCCCTACGACCGCTTCGTGACGCTGCAGCTCGCCGCCGATCTGGTCGATCCGCCGGCCGAGCGCGCCGATCTGGCGGCCTTGGGCTTCCTCACGGTGGGGCGGACGTTCATCGGCAACCGGCACGACATCATCGACGACCGCATCGACCTGGTGTCGCGCGGGCTGCTCGGCCTCACCGTCGCCTGCGGCCGCTGCCACGACCACAAGTACGAGCCGGTGTCGGCGGCCGACTACTACGGCCTGTACGGGATCTTCGCCTCCGCGAACATCCCCGACGACCTGCCGGTGATCGGCACGGCGCCGCCCGGGCCGGAGGCGGAAGCCTTCGCCGCCCGCCAGGCCGAGCTCCTCGCCGCGATCCCGGCCCACGAAGACGCGGTGCGCCGCCGCGGGACGCGTGCCGCGATCGCCCACGCCGCCGACTACCTTCTCGAGGTGGCCCGCCCCACGCCGCGCAAGGCCGACGGCCGGCCCCCCCGGCTGGCCGACGATTACGACATGGTGCAGTTCGTGATCGACCGGGTGCGCGGGCTGGTGGCGTCGGCCCCCCCGACCGATCCCGTCCTCGGCCCGTGGGTCGCCCTGGCGGCGAAGCCCGACGCGGAGATCGGCCCGGCGATGGCCGCGATGCTCGCCGTCTGGGGCGACGCTCCCGATGCGGCGCTCGTCCATCCGCTGGTGGCGGCGGAACTGCGCTCGCCCTTGCCCGCCGATCTGCGCGGCGTCGCGGAGGCGTACGCCCGCCTCCTGGCCCGGGTGGCGCCGGAGTGGGCCGGCGGCCCCCCGGTGGCGGCCGACGAGGGCGCCGACGTGGCCGCCCTCCGCGCCCGGCTGGTCGCCGCGGGGACCGGCTTCGTCGTGGCCCCGGCGGAGGCGATGCTGCTGGCGACGATCGAGGAGGGGAACGAGCGGCGCCGGCTCCTGATGGAGGTCACGCGCCACGAGGCCGACTCGCCCGGAGCGCCCCCGAAGGCTATGGTGCTCCGCGACGACGCGACGCCCACGGAGGCGCATGTGTTCGTGCGCGGCAATCCGGGCCGGCGCGGCGATCAGGTGGGGAGGCGGCTGCCGGAGCTCCTCGGCGGCACCCCCGCCGCGACCGGCGCCAGCGGGCGCCTCGAGCTGGCCCGCGGCATCGTCGATCCGGCCAATCCGCTCGCCGCGCGGCTGGTGGTCAATTGGGTGTGGGCGCACCATTTCGGCCGCGGCATCGCCGACCCGGTGGGCGATCTCGGCCTGCGCGGCCCGCTTCCGAGCCACCCCGAGCTGCTCGACGACCTGGCACGGCGCTTCATCGACGAGGGGAAGTGGAGCCTGCGCTGGCTGCACCGCGAGATCCTCGCCAGCCGCGCCTGGCGGCAGTCGGCCACGGTCGCGGCCGAGGCGGTCGCCGCCGATCCCGACAACCGTCTCGTGGCCCGCTTCGAGCGGCGCCGGATCGGCTGGGAGGCGTGGCGCGACGCGTTGCTGACGGCCGGCGGGCTTCTGGACGGCGGCAAACGCGGCGGCCGCGGGATCGACCCGCTGGCCCGCGACGCCATGGACCGGCGCACGCTCTACACGCGCCTCGACCGCCAGGACGTGCCGGGGATCCTGCGCGTCTTCGACGTCGCCAATCCGGACGCCGCCACCCACCAGCGCTCGCTGACGAGCGTGCCGCAACAGTCGCTGGCCGCCCTCAACGCACCGCTGGTGGTGGAGGCGGCGCGGGCCGCCGCGGCACGGGCCGGCCGCGAGGCGGGCGCCGACGACGACCGCCGCATCCGCGCACTCTGGCGCGCCTGCCTGTCGCGCTCCCCCGACGACGAGGAGCTCGCCCACGCCCGCGCGTTCCTCGGGGCGGCCGGCGGCCCCGGCGACTTCGGCCCCTGGGAGCAGCTCGCCCAGGCGCTGCTGGCATCGGCCGAGTTCCAATTCGTCGACTGATCCTCCCGGCGGCCATCCCATGCCCTCCCCGACCGTTCCCAGCCCCGGCCCCGCTCCCAGCCGGCGTGGCATGCTCGCCCGCTGCGGCCTGGGGATCGGCTGGCTCGGCGCCGCCGGGATCCTCGCCGCCGAGGCCGCCGCCGACGCCCCGCGCGCCCCCGGGTCGCTCGCGCCGCGGTCGCCCCACTTCGCCCCCCGCGCCCGGGCGGTGATCCATCTCTTCGCCAACGGCGGTCCGAGCCACCTCGACACCTTCGACCGCAAGCCGGCGCTCGAGCGTTACGCCGGCAAGGAGGTGCCGGGCACGCTCCCCACGGAGCGCCGCACCGGCGGGGCCCTCCCCTCGCCGTTCGCCTTCTCCCGCCACGGCCAGAGCGGCCTGGAGATCAGCGAGCTCTTCCCCTCCGTCGCCCGCCACGCCGACCGGCTCCTGGTGGTGCGCTCGATGCACGCCGACGTGCCCAACCACGAGCCGTCGCTGATGCTGATGAACTGCGGCGAGGCGCGGATGGTGCGCCCCGCCGCAGGGGCCTGGGTGACCTACGGCCTGGGCACCGAGAACCAGAACCTCCCCGGCTTCGTGGCGATGTGTCCGGGGGGGTACCCGATCAAGGGCACCGAGAACTGGCGCAGCGCCTTCCTCCCGGGGATCTTCCAGGGCACCTACGTCGACACCGCCAAGCGCGACGTCGAGCAGCTCGTGGAGCACGTCCGGCATCCGTTCCTCGACCGCGGCGCGCAGGCGCGGCAGGTCGAGTTCGCCGCGCGCCTCGATCGCCGCCACCTCGCCGCGCGGGGGCCCGACCCGCGGCTCGAGGCGCGGCTGGCCTCGATGGCGCTGGCCTGGCGCATGCAGGAGGAGGCCGCGGAGGCCTTCGACGTCTCGCGCGAGCCGCGGCACGTGCTCGACCGCTACGGCGACGACGTCCAGGGCCGGCAGATGCTCATCGCCCGGCGCCTCGTGGAGCGCGGGGTGCGCTACGTGCAGGTCTGGCACGGCGCCGGCCAGCCCTGGGACAGCCACGACGCGATCAAGACCAACCACGGCCGCCTGGCGAAGGAGTGCGACCGGGCCATGGCGCCCTGCTCGACGACCTGGTGGGGCTGGGGATGCTCGAGAGCACGCTCGTGCTCTGGGGGGGCGAGTTCGGCCGCACGCCCACGGTGGAGCTGCCCCAGCCTGGCACCGGGATCACCGAGATCTCGGGGCGCGACCACAACCACCACGGCTTCACCGTCTGGATGGCCGGCGGCGGCGTCCGCGGCGGCACGGTCCACGGGGCCACCGACGACTTTGGCTTCAAGGCCGTCGACAAGCCGGTGCACGTCTACGACCTCCAGGCC
>CAISKG010000140.1 GCA_903885855.1 uncultured Planctomycetaceae bacterium | reverse complement strand
GCGCTCGGCCGCTGGCTCGGGGCGGGGGTGGGGGAGCCCGCGGCGCTCGCCGCGGCGCTCGAGGCGCGGCTCGGCCGCGAGGCCGAGGGGGAGGTGCGCCGCGAGATCGCCGCGGCGCTCAGTCGACGCCCATGACGGGAAAGAATCCGCCGCCCGCGTGGCGCCGCGAGGTGTCGCTCCGCCGGCCGGCTCACTCCCCGGCGTCGTCGCAGCCGGCGGTCTCGTCGATGTCGGCGGAGGGGTCGCGGCCGGGGCCGTCGACGGCGTAGAAGCGGTCGAGCACCGCCTGCCAGTCGGCGTTGGTCTTCACCGCCACCAGCGCGCCGCGCACCGCGAGCCATTCGGGGTGCAGCCGGGCGTACTTGATGGCGAATTTCCGCATCTGCCGCCCGGCCAGCGCCTCGCCGTGGAGCTCCACCGCCAGCCCCCAGTGCTCGCGCAGCACGTCGGCCTGCTCCCGGATCGTGGGGGGGCCGGGCACCGGCCGGCCCTCAAGGGCGGCGCGGGCCTGCGCGAAGATCCAGGGATTGCCGATCGCGCCGCGGGCGATGCTCACGCCGTCGACGCCGGTGGCCTCCATCATCGCCAGGCAGGCCGCTGCCGAGAACAGGTCGCCCGACCCGAACACCACCCGCGGGCCGGCGTGGCGCTTCACCGCCGCGAGGAACTCCCAGTCGCTCGGCCCGACGTACTTCTGCTTCACCGTCCGGCCGTGGACGGTGATCGCCGCCACGCCGCGTCCGAAGGCGCCGTCGAAGATCTCCCAGAAGCGGTCGGCGCTCTCCGGCGAGTCGTCGATGCCGCGGCGCATCTTGAGCGTCACGGGGACGTGCGGCGGCACGGCGTCGCGCACGCGGGCCACGATCTCGAGCGCCGTCGCGGGCACGCCCAGGAGGAAGCCGCCCCGGCAGCGGCCGAGCACCTTCTTCACCGGGCAGCCGAAGTTGATGTCGATGCAGTCGTAGCCCTCCTCCACCAGCCGCAGCGCCGCCGGGGGGAAATCCTCCGGCACCGAACCCATCAGCTGCGCCCCCACCGGATGCTCCTCGGGGGAGAGGGCGAGGCGCGAGCGGTTGCGCCGGCTGCGGTCGGCGGTGACGACGAAGGCGTCGAGGAGCACCTCGCCGAGGCAGTAGGCGGCGCCGTGGCGCCGGGCGACGACGCGCATCGCCCGGTCGCTGTAGCCGGAGAGGGCCGCCTGCAGCACCGGCGCCTCGAGGCGCACCCCGCCGATGGCCGGGGCGGGGAAGGCGGCGCGGCGCGGGAGGGTGTCGGTCATGGAGGGATCAGAGCACGGGGCAGGTGTCGAACCAGGAGCGCCCCTCGGCGGCGATCCAGGCGGCGCTCGAGGCGGGCCCCCAGTCGCCCGGCTCGTAGGTGTCGACGGGGGCGTCGGCGGCGCTCCAGCAGCGCACGAAGGGATCGATGATCTCCCACGACTTCTCCACCTCGTCGGCGCGGGCGAAGAGGCTCGCCTCGCCGGCCATCACGTCGAGGAGAAGCGGCTCGTAGGCCTCGGGGAGCCGCCCGGCGAACTCGCGCGAGTAGCTGAAGTCGAGGTCGGTGAAGCGCAGCCGCATCCCGCCGCCGGGCATCTTGGTGTGGAAGTGGAGCTGGATCCCCTCGGCGGGCTGGATCTGGATCACCATCCGGTTGCCCTCGGGGGTGGCGCGGTGGGGCCCGTCGCCGAAGAGCTCGAGCGGCGGCTGGCGGAAGGCGACCACGATCTGCGTGGTGCGGCAACTCATCGCCTTGCCGCTGCGCAGGTAGAAGGGCACCCCCTGCCAGCGCCAGTTGTCGACGTGGAGGCGGATGGCGCCGAAGGTGGCGGTGCGGCTGCCCGGCGCCACCCCCGGCTCGGCGAGGTAGCCGCGGTACTGCCCGCGCGTGCCGGCGGCCGCCACCGCGGCGTCGTCGAGGGGGCGGATCGCCTCGAGCACCTTCACCTTCTCGTTGCGCACCGCGGTGGCCCGGTAGCGCACCGGCGCCTCCATGGCCGTCACCATGAGGAGCTGGAGGAGGTGGTTCTGGAACATGTCGCGGAGCACCCCCGCGCCGTCGTAGTAGGCCCCGCGCCGGCCCACCGTCACCTCCTCCGCCACCGTGATCTGCACGGGGTCGACGTAGCGCCGGTTCCACACCGGCTCGAAGATCGTGTTGGCGAAGCGCAGCGCGATGATGTTCTGCACCGACTCCTTCCCCAGGTAGTGGTCGATGCGGAAGATCTGCTGCTCCGCGAACACGCCATGGAGGTGGAGATTGAGGCGGCGGGCGCTCTCGAGATCGGTGCCGAAGGGCTTCTCGACGACGATCCGCCGCGGGCCCCGGGCCTCGTCGGCCATCCCCAGGCGGCCGAGCTCCGCCACCACCGGCTCGTAGAACTGCGGCGCCGTGGCGAGGTAGTAGACGCGCGTCACCGGGCCGGGCCCCTCGAGCGCGTCGAGGCGGTCGCGGAGCGCCTCCATGTCGGCGGGGCTGGCGATGTCCCCCGGCTGGTAGTGGATCCCGGCGGCGAACGTCCCCCACGCCGCGGCGTCGAAGGCGGCGCCCGAGTGCCGCGCGGTCGATTCGGCCAGCGCCTCGCGCCAGGCGCCGTCGCTCATCGGGGTGCGCGAGAAGCCCACCACGCGCGTCCCGGGGGGGAGCGCGCCGGCCCGATGGAGGCTCGCGAGCGCCGGCACGAGCTTGCGGCTGGTGAGGTCGCCGGAGGCGCCGAAGATGACGATGGTGTGGGGCATGGCTTTCGCGCGGGCGGGGGTCAGAGCCGCATCCCGGTGAAGCCGCCGTCGACGTAGACGTCGGTGCCGGTGATGAAGCTCCCCGCCGCCGGGGCGAGGAGCAGCAGGGCGGCCCCCACGAGCTCGTGCGGCTCGCCGAAGCGGGCCATCGGCGTCTGGCTCATGATCGTCGCCGTGCGCTCGGGGGAGAGGATTTTGCGGTTCTGCTCGGCGGGGAAGAAGCCGGGGCAGAGGACGTTCACGCGCACTCCCAGCGGGGCGAATTCCCGGGCGACGTTGCGGGTGTAGTTGACGACGGCCGCCTTGGAGGCGGAGTAGGCGAAGACCTTGGAGAGGGGCTTGTCGGCGGTGACGCTGCCGATGTTGAGGATCGCCCCGCCGCCGGCGTCGGCCATCGCCCGGCCGAAGATCTGGCAGCCCAGGTGGGTGCTCTTGAGATTGGTGTCGAGGACGCGGTCCCAGTCGTCGTCGGGGATCTCGAAGTAGGGCACGGAGGAATTGACGCCGGCGCAGTTGACCAGCGCGTCGACGCGCCCGCGCCGCCGCCGCGCCTCCTCCAGCAGCGCCGCCACGCTCGCGCGGTCGGTGGCCTCCACCGGCACGAACGCGCCGTCGCCGCCGGCGGCCCGGCTCGCGGCCACGCGTGCCT
>CAISKG010000139.1 GCA_903885855.1 uncultured Planctomycetaceae bacterium | reverse complement strand
GGCACTTCGCCCGCGTGCAGGTCTACTACGCCGTGAAGGTCAACAGCGACCCGGCCATCGTGCACCCCTTCTACGAGTGCGGCGGCAGCTTCGACGTCGCCAGCATGCAGGAGTTCCACACGGTCCACCGCTTCATCGAGCACCTCCCCGAGAAGGAGCGGCAGGCCTTCATCTGGGACAAGATCATCTACGCCAATCCGATCAAGCCGGCCGAGACGCTCCGCGAGCTCGACCGCTACCGCCCCCTCGTGACCTACGACAACCACGAGGAGGTGAAGAAGATCGCCAAGCACGCCCCGCACGCCGGCCTCGCCCTGCGGATGCGCGTCCCCAACACGGGCTCGATGGTGGAGCTGTCGAGCAAGTTCGGGGCCCTGCCCGGCGAGGCCGTGGAGCTGATCGAGTACGCCCACGCCCACGGCCTGGTAGTGGAGGGGCTGTCGTTCCACGTCGGCAGCCAGTGCACGAACCCGCAGAACTACATCCAGGCCCTCCACCTCTGCGCGGGGGTGTGGGCGGAGGCGAAGAGCCGGGGCTTCGACCTCAAGCTTCTCGACATCGGCGGCGGCTTCCCGGCGGCCTACGACGAGAGCGTGCCGGAGTTCCCCGCGATCGCCAAGGCGATCAACCACGAGCTCGACCGGCTCTTCCCCGAGCCGATCGAGATCCTCGCCGAGCCCGGCCGCTTCCTCGTCGCCTCGGCGGCCTGGGCGGTGTCGAAGATCATCGGCAAGGCCTTCCGCAACGACAAGCTCTGCTACTACGTCGACGACGGCGTCTACCACACCTACTCGGGCGTGATCTTCGACCACTGCCCCTACCCGGTGAAGTCGTTCAAGAAGGGGCCGACGCGGCTGTGCGCCGTCTTCGGCCCCACCTGCGACGCCCTCGACACCATCAGCCTCGCCGAGCAGCTCCCCGATCTCCAGATCGACGACTACCTCTACAGCGAGAAGATCGGCGCCTACTCCGCCGCGTCGAGCACCCACTTCAACGGCTTCCCGCCGGCGAAGGTGGTGCACGTCAACCGGGAGGCCCCGCGCCCGGCCGCCCGACCGGCGCGCCGCAAGGTGGGCCGGGCCTGACGCGCCGGCCCCGATGCGCCGGCGGTGGCGTCATGGGGAGCCGGTGCGCCCGGCCGCGATCTCGGCGGTGTCGGGACGGCGCACCGCCTCCACGACGTGGTAGTGCTTCACCTCCTCGCGCGCCACCGCGTCCCACTGCCCGGGAAGGTGCTCGAGGAACCAGGCCGGCTGCTTCGTGACCACCAGCAGCGTGCCGCCCGGCGCGAGCGCCCGGCGGGCCGCCTCCACGAACAGCGCGGCGATGCGGAAGTCGGCGTAGTAGGGGGGATTGGCCAGGGCCAGGTCCCACGTCCCCTCCTCCGGCACTCCGCCGTGGGCCTCGAGCGCCACCGCGACGTTCGGCAGGCCGTTGGCCGCGGCGCCGCGGCGCGTGCATTCCACGGCCCGGGCGGCGCTGTCGAAGGCGTGCACGACGACGGTGGGGTCGCGCGCCGCCATCCCCAGGGCCACGCAGCCGGAGCCGCAGCCGATGTCGACGACGCGCGTGTCGGGGGCGACGTCGACGGCGTTGAGGAGGTGGCGGGCGCCGGGATCGATCTTCCGGTGGGCGAAGACACCCGGCCGCGTGAAGGCGGTGAGGAGCCGGCCGCGGTCGCGGAACACGACCTCCGCGGAGAAGTCGCGCAGGCGCTGCGGCTCGCGCGTCTTCTCGACGACGTAGCCCACCGTCTCCTCCCCCGGCCGCACGCGCACCGTCTCGCCGGTGGCGGCGAGCTGCTCGTGGAGCCAGCGGTCGCGGGGGTTGTCGGTGGTGGCCACGAGCCGGCCGCCGATCCGCAGTCGCTCGAGGGCCTGCTGGAGGATCTCGCGGGTCAGCTCGGCCTCGCCGCCCGAGGCGAGCGGGAGCACGACCAGATCGAGCGGGCCGTCGGGCATGTCGGCGGCACAGACGAGCTCCGCGCGGGCCGGGCGGTCGGTGGCCGCCTCCTCCGCGGCGAGATCGTGCCGGAAGCGGTCGAGGAACCAGGCCGTGACGGCCGCTCCGTGCCGCTCGGCGGCCAGCTCCCGCGCCGCCTGGGCCCGGCCGAGCGTGGTGCAGACGATGCGATCGCCGGGCAGGCCGCGGGCGACCTCGAGCGCGTGGGCCTCGGCCGGTCGCGGCGGGAGCCTGGGGGGGGAATCGTCCATGCCTGACCGATGGGCTCCGGGGAGTCTCCCGCGGGGAACGGCGGGGAGGAGGTGCGGACGGGAGAGTGTAGACCACGCGGGCCGGCCGGCGGGCGGGTCATTCGACGACGCGGAGCACGTCGTTGCGCTTGTAGACGCGGTCGTGCCCGCGCCGGCCCGCCCCCTCGAACTCGAGGTGGCAGTCGAGGAGGACGCCGAGCGTGGCATCGGCGGGGACGTCGAGCGTGACGGTGACGACGTTCCCCTCGCGGGCGATCGAGATCGCCTCGTAGGGCCCGATCTGCACCCACGACGGCTTCCCGGCGGGCATCGGCCCGCCGCGCCGACCGGCACCCCGCGGCGCGAGGCCCTCGCGCGGGTCGACCTCGATCGCCACCGTCCGCAGCCCGCCCCGGGCGATCGCGCCCGGCCGGACGGCCACGATGGCGGGATCGGCGACGCTCTCCCCCTCGGCGTTGTTCTCGATCGCCCCCTCGCGGGCGCGGCGTCCGAGGCCGCGGTTGTTGGAGGGCTCGGGGACGCCGCGGTAGCCGCCGATGACGTAGGGAAACCGCCCCGGAGTGGCGTGGTAGTGGTAGCCGCGGACGGGATCCTCGTGGCCGTTGCAGACGTCGAGCGGCGGGGCGGGGGGCGCGTCGAGGGCGTCGAGGTCGCGTGCCATGACGCCGTCGGCCTCGTAGGGGCCGTGGATCGGGATCCCGTCCCAGGCGAAGCCGATGACGGGCGAATGCCGGTGCCCGTCGTCCTGGAAGGGGCTTTTCACGCAGGTGGGATACTTGTGGTAGTGGTACACGCCCGTCTGCTGCGGATGGCCGCAGCAGGCGTCGAGCCAGACCTCCGAGTAGCCCTCGACGGCGTTCATCCCTCCCTGCTCGAAGGGGTTGAAGAACACCACGCCGTTGAGCGCCGTGCCGATCGGCCCCATCGGCACGCGCGTGATCGCCTCCCCCGGCCGCGGCTCGAGGGGGAGGCGGAAGGTGAAGTCCTGCACGCGGATCGGATTGGGATTGCCGCTGTTGGGGAAGATGGCGGTGGGGTGATTGGGATAGCCCTGGCTTTGGATGACGAGGAAGCCGGCCGGGTGGAGCGCGCTGCCCGGCTCGTGCGAGACGCGGACCTCGTCGATCCCGTCGCCGTTGGAATCGCGCATGTGGTACGAGAACAGGTCGACCAAGCGCGCCTCGCCGTCGACGACGTCGCGGAAGAGGTAGACGGGCTTCGCCAGGGGCGCGCCCGCCTCGTCGTGGGTGCGCACGCTCCAGCGGCCGCCGATCGGCGTGGTCCCGGCGGGGGGCTCGCCGCGGCACGCGGTCGCCGCGGAGCACGCCGCGAGGAGGAGGATCGCCACCGCGACCGGAGCCGTGGCGCGCGGCGCTGCCGGCAGGAAACCCATGGCGTGCCTCGCGAGCAGGGGGCGGATACCGTCGCCGGGAAGTCTACCCGCGGGGCCGCGGCGCGGCGGCGGGCGGGTCCATCTCCGCGGCGCCGTCTGCTACGCTTTCGCCCCCCCGGAGGAGCCACCATGCCGACGATCGTCCTCTTCGACACCAAGCCCTACGACCGCGAATTCATGGCGTCGGCGGCCGGGGCCGGGAGCGTGGAGTGGGTGTTCCACGAGTTCCGCCTCGGCGCCGAGACGGCCGCCTCCGCGCGCGGGGGCACGGCGGTGTGCGGCTTCGTCAACGACCGCATCGACCGGGCCTGCCTGGAGACGCTCGCCGCGGAGGGGATCGGCCACGTCGCGATGCGCTGCGCCGGCTTCAACAACGTCGACCTCGACGCGGCGCGGGAGGCGGGGATCGCGGTCACGCGCGTGCCGGCCTATTCGCCGCACGCCGTCGCCGAGCACACGGTGGCCCTGGTGCTCGCGCTCAACCGGCGCATCCACCGCGCCTGGAACCGCGTCCGCGAGCTCAACTTCTCCCTCCAGGGGCTCGTCGGCTTCGACCTCCACGGCAAGACCTGCGGGATCGTCGGCACGGGGCGCATCGGCCGGGTGGCGGCGGAGATCTTCCGCGGCTTCGGGATGCGCGTGCTGGCCCACGATCCCGGCCCGGACGCGGCCTGGGCCGCGGCCCACGGCGTGGAGTACGTCGCGCTCGACGAGCTGCTCGCGGCGGGCGACGTCGTCTCGCTCCACCTCCCCCTCACGCCGCAGACGCACCACCTCATCGACGCCCGCACGGCGGCCCGGCTCAAGCCGGGGGCGATGCTCGTGAACACCAGCCGCGGGAAGCTGATCGACACCGCGGCGGTCATCGACGCCCTCAAGCGCGGCCGGCTGGGGGGACTGGCGATCGACGTCTACGAGGAGGAGGAGGGGGTGTTCTTCGAGGATCTCTCGGGGC
>CAISKG010000138.1 GCA_903885855.1 uncultured Planctomycetaceae bacterium | reverse complement strand
CCGATCCTCATGCGGAAACGCTGGCGAAGCGATTGATGCAGGCTATCGACCGGAGTCTTCAGACGGCCACGCCGGTCGAGAGAATGCCGCGTGACGGCGGTGGTGGCCTGGCCCGAGCGTGCGACCGCCACGGCACTGAGGCGCTGGCAGCTGGGGGCGCGCGGCGGCGGCGCGGTCGGGCTGCTGCTGCGTCCGCCGCGCGCCCGCCGCGATCCGTCGTGGGCCCAGGCCCGGCTCGACGTGACGGCGCTCCCCTCGGTCGATACCCGGGCGCTTGCCCCGCTCGCCGCCGTGGCTGGCGGCGGTCGACCCAGCGCCGCCGTGGCTGGTGGCGGTCGACCCAGCGCCGCCGTGGCTGCCTTTGCTGGAGCGAGGCTCGTGCCGTCGCTCGGCGTGCGGCGGCTGCGCGTCACGCTCGTGCAGGGGCCATGGGCGTGCGACGCCCCCCCCGACGCCCGGTGGGTGGAGATCGATCTCGATCTGGCGACCGGCCGGGAGGCGTTCGCCGGCCAGCGGGAGCCCGCCGCCGCGGGGGCTTCGGCCGCAGTCGCGGCGGCGGAGGGGGGGCGCGCCGCGCGGGGCGATGGGCGCGGTGCCTGGCCCGACGGTCGCACGCTGCCCGGAGGGGTGTCGTGTCGCGCATCCTGACGCTCTGGCTGCCGCGTTTCGCCGTGCAGCGCCGGCTGCTGGCCGAGCCGTCGCTGCGCAGCGCCCCCGTGATCGTCGTCCGGCGGCAGCCACGCGGCGTGATGACGGTCGTCTGCTGGGCCTGGGCGGAGCCCCCCGCCGCCTCCCGGGAGGAGGGGCGCGGGCACCGCGCGGCGGGGGCGATCGAGCCCGGCATGCCGCTGGCCGAGGCGATGGCGGTGCTCGTGATGCTCCATGGCAAGCGCGCCGGCGAGCGTGCCTGGATCGACCACGACGATCCGGAGGCCGACCGGGCGGCGCTGCTCGAGCTGGCCCGCTGGTGCCGCCGATTCACGCCGGCGGTGGCGGTGGAGCCCTGCCTGCCCGGGGGGGCTGTGGAATCGCTCTGCCTCGACGTGACGGCGACGGCGGCCTTCTTCGGCGGCGAGGAGCGGCTCGCGCGCACGGCCATCTGGATGCTCGCCGCCCGGGGACTCCATGCGCGCGGGGCGATCGCCGACACGATCGGGGCCTCGTGGGCCGCGGCGCGTCATGTCGAGCTGGCCGCGGAAGAGCTGGCGGCGGGAGAGCTGGCGGCGGGAGAGCTGGCGGCGGAGGCCGGCGCACCCGTGGCGCGCGGCGCTCCTGCGGGCGCTCCACGCCGGCGGCGCCACGTGGTGGTGCCGCCCGGAGGCCATGAGCGGCTGGCGGCGCTGCCGGCGGCGGCGCTGCGCCTCGATGGCGACACGCTCGAGCGTCTCCGGGAGGTGGGCGTCGACACGGTCGGCGGCGTGGCACGCTTGCCGCGCAGGAGCCTCGCCTCGCGCTTCGGGCCGCTGCTCGTGCGGCGCCTGGCGGAATGGACGGGCCAGCGCCCCGAGCCGCTCGACGTGGCCGGCGACGACCGGCTGCCGCACGCCGGCCGCACCTTCGATTTCCCCCTCTCCCTGCGCGGGGCGACGGAGGAGACGATCGTCGGCTGCGTGGCGGAGCTCGTGGCGGAGTGCGTGCGGCCGCTGGCCGCCGCCGGCCGCGGGGTGACGGCCTTCCAGGTGCGGTTCGAGCGGCCGGCCGGCGTGGCCCCGCCGGTCGTCGTCGACGTCGGGCTCTTCCGGCCGAGCATCGCGGTGCGCCATCTCGTGGAGCTGGTGCGCCTGCGCCTGGCCCGCACGCGCCTGCCGGCCGAGATCGAGGGGCTGGCGGTCGAGGTGGTGGCGGCGGGGCCGGTGGTGAGCCGGCAGCGGTCGCTGTTCGCCGCGGATGAGGCGCCGGCGGAGTCGCAGGTGGAGCAGCTGCTCGACCGGCTGTCGGGAAGGCTCGGCCGCGGGGCGGTGTTCGAGCCCCGCGCGGTGGCCGACGCCCAGCCGGAGCATGCCTGGCTCGCCGTGCCGCCATGCCTCCAGGGGGGGCGGCCGCAGATCCCGCCGCGGCACGGGGACTGGCGGCGGCCGGAGGATCCCGGCGCGGCGTCAT
>CAISKG010000137.1 GCA_903885855.1 uncultured Planctomycetaceae bacterium | reverse complement strand
GGTTTCGCCCGGCGACGGCCGCCGCATCCATGCGGCGGAGACCTCCCCGCTGCAAGGCAACGAAAAAAGCCCTCCGGGCCTTTTTTCGCTTGGGGTCGCCCGGCCTCTCGTTCCCCCGAAACACTGTGTGCGCACAACAGGGCCTGTTTTCCCGTCTCCCGGCGGCGGCCGGCACCTCGACGAACCAAGTGTCCACCTCGCGGCGACGAGACACGCTGAAGTCGACGGAACCGGTTGAATCGGCGGCGCAAAGCCTGCGGGGGCGATCGGCTCCACACACGCGCACGCGATGACGTGCCTCGCTCGACCGGCGTGCGTAGGGTGATGAAAAGGCGTCCGCGCCGCGCCAGCCGTGCTGTCGGCCTCCTCCCCGACAGCTCCCGGATCACGACCGCGCCACCGGTCTGCGCACCCGTTCGCGCCCCGTTCCCCCCGACGGGCTGCCCGCGGACGGTGTGCGCGCCGGTGGCGCGGCGCCGGGTGCCGCGCCGAACCCATCCACCGCCCCCGCCCCTCCGCCCGCCCTCATCCCCACCGCCTGACTCCGGAAAGGAATCTGCCATGCCGATCGAAGACGTCGACGCCGCTGAACTCACCCGCCGCCTGTCGTCCAACCGCGAGCCGCTGGTGGTCCTCGCCTGGGTGCGCGGTTCCTCCGCCGGCCCCGGAACGCGGAACGCCGTCGAGAAGGCCGTCGCCACCCTGGGCCCCGGCGTCAGCGCCGTGGCGATCGAGGTCACCGGCCAGCCGGCCGTGGCGGGCCTGCTCGGCCTCAACGCCGTGCCGGCCATCGCCTTCTTCGACACGGAGAAGACGGGGATGCTCACCGGCAGCGTCTCGTCGGCGCAGATCGTCGAGGCGGCCCGCGAGGCGTTTCCCCGCCTCCGCGCATCCGGCGGCGATGGTCGCCCCGCCGGGAAGCGCGGCCCGGCGGCGCACGCGGAATCCCCCGATGCGACGCCCACCGGCCCCGCTGCCGACTTCGAGCCGGGCCTCCTCCCCACCCCGAGCGAGATGATCTCCCGCCTCGACCGCTGCATCCGCGGCCAGACGCGCGCCAAGCGCGCCCTCACCGCGGCGATCTACAAGCACTTCCTCTCGGAGGCCGACCGCGACGAGCACGGCGGCCGCCCCAACCCCCACCACATCCTCCTCATCGGGCCCACCGGCTGCGGCAAGACGATGATGGTGCGCACGATCGCGGAGTGGCTCGGGGTGCCGGTGGTCTTCACGAGCGCCGCCGGCCTGGTGGAGGCGGGCTTCCGCGGCCGCAACCCGGAATCGATGATCCGCTCGCTGCTCGAGAAGGCGGGGGGCGACGCGCGGCGTGCCGAACGCGGCATCGTGTTCCTCGACGAGGTCGACAAGATCCGCCGCATGGACATCAGCACGCGCGACATCAGCGGCGAGGGGGTGCAGAACGCCCTCCTGGCCCTCCTCGACGGCACGATCTGCGACAGCGTCGACGGCACCCCCATCCCCGCGGTCGACACCTCGCGGATCCTGTTCGTCTGCGCCGGGGCCTTCGTCGATCTCCCCGGGATCATCCGCCGTCGGCTCGGCCGCGGGCGGACCCCGATCGGCTTCACCCCCCGTCGCCGCGGCGACGATCGCCCCGACGGCTCCATCGACGACGCCCTCCGCCACGTGGAGACGGCCGACCTGGTCGAGTTCGGGATGATCCCGGAGTTCATCGGTCGCTTCGCCTCCGTGACCACGCTCCACGAGCTCGGCGTCGCCGACCTGCGGGCCATCCTCGGCGACGGCACCGACGGCTCGGTGCTCCAGCACTACCGCCGCCTGGCGGGCCTGCACGGCATCGACCTGATCGTCGACGACAACGCCATCGAGGCGATCGCCATGCAGGCGGCGGCCCTGGGCACGGGGGCACGGGGCCTGTCGCGCCTCGTGGGCCGCGTCATGGACGGCCTCGGCAGCGCCTGGCCCGACATGGCCGAGTCGGGGGTCACGCAGGTGATCGTCGACCGCGACGTCGTCGAATCGGGGGCCGAGCCCCGCCGCATCACCGGCTCCCCGGCCGTGAAGCGGCGGCGCGACCAGCAGCTCCGTCGCCGCTACCTCGGCAAGGCCTCCACGCCCCGGTTCCCCCGCCGCCCGGCGCATCGCCCGCTCGAAGGCATGCCCCGGTCCGAGCAGCTGCGCGTCATCGAGCGGCTCAAGAAGGAGCTGGCCTGGGACCAGACCTCCGGCAGTGCCCGGGTGTGGTGGGAATCACAGGAGCGCGTCCTCCGCTCCAGCCTCGAGAAGCTCGCGGCGTTCGCCGAGGGCCTCGCCAACCGCCACGCCACGATCTCCGAGGCCTTCTCGGTCCATGTGCAGGCGGGCACCGACGACCACGAGTCGATCCTCGCCTACATCGACTTCCTCCG
>CAISKG010000136.1 GCA_903885855.1 uncultured Planctomycetaceae bacterium | reverse complement strand
GATGGAGTTGGAACGGATAAGGGTCTCCATGATGTTCAGCGCGTCCTCACCGGAGTCGGGCTGGGAGACGAGGAGGTCGTCCAGATTCACCCCGACCACGCGGGCGTACTTCGGGTCGAGGGCGTGCTCGACGTCGATGAAGGCGGCGAGGCCGCCGCGCTTCTGGGCCTCGGCGATCACGCTCAAGCAGAAGGTCGTCTTACCGGAGGACTCCGGCCCGTAGATCTCGATGATGCGGCCCTTGGGGAGGCCGCCGACGCCCAAGGCCAGATCCACCGCGAGCGAGCCGGTGGTGAGGGTCTCGACCTTCATCTTCTGGGAGTCGCCCAGGCGCATGATCGAACCTTCGCCGAACTGCTTGGTGATCGAGGAGACGGCCAGCTCGATGTTCTTTTCCTTCGCGGCGGTGGCGGTGGCCAGGGCGGCGGCGGCGGGAGCGGCGGTTTTGGCGGGGGCGGGAGCGGCTTTGGACATGGGAAAAAGAGGGAGAAAAGCGGCGGGCGGCGAAGAGGTGAGCGTTTGCCCGCGGTGGTTCAAGCCCGCCTTCACCCCGGAATCGGGGTGCCGCCGGCACCGCCACGGACGCGGCGGACACTGGACGTGTTCATTTGAACACGTCAAGCCCGGATGCATCGATTCCCGTTCCGCCGGCGGCGGCCCAGCCCGGAGGATTGCCTCCGGTCGCGGCGCCCGCCAGCGTCCGCCCAACCAAGCCCCGACCCCATGCTGCCCCCCGCCCTGCCCGCCTTCCGCCGCTCGGCCCGCCGCCGGCTGTCCGTCCTGCTCCTCTCCCTGGTCCCCGCCCTTGCGCCCGCACAGGGCACCGGCACCGGCGTGATCGAGGGGCGGGTGTTCGACGCCGGCCGCGGGGAGTACCTCGAGAAGGCCCTCCTTTCCGTCGAGGGCACCCGGCTCGAGATCCTCTCCAACGACACCGGCCAGTACCGCCTCGCCAACGTGCCCGCCGGCCCGGTCCGCGTGAAGGCCTTCTTCACCGGCCTGCCCCTGCAGACCCTCAGCGCCACCGTCGTCGCCGGCCAGACGGCGACGCTCGACATCACGTTCCCCGCCGCGGGGGCCCGGCGGCCGGGCGCCGACGTGGTCCGCCTCGACCAGTTCGTGGTCGCCTCCTCGAAGGAGATGGAAGGCGCGGCCATCGCGATCAACGAGCAGCGCTTCGCCCGCAACATCGTCAACGTCGTGTCCGCCGATGAGTTCGGCACGATCGCGGACGGCAGCATCGGCGAATTCATGAAGTTCCTGCCGGGCATCACCAGCGACTACACCGGGGGCGACGCGCGGCGCTTCTCCATCAACGGCGTGCCGGCCGACAACGTCCCGATCTCCCTCGGCGGCTTCGACCTCGCGAGCGCCGCCGGGGCCGGCACCCGTCGCGCGGTGGAGCTCGACCAGATCTCGATCAACAACATCTCGCGCATCGAGATCAACCGCTCCCCCACGCCGGACACCCCTGGCTCCGCCCTCGCCGGCGCCGTCAACTTCGTGCCCCGCAGCGCCTTCGAGCGCAGCAAGCCCGCCTACAGCTACAGCGTGTCCTGGCTGATGAAGGACGCCGAGCGCGCCTTCGGCCGCCGCACGCCCGGCCCGGGCTGGGGCCAGATGTCCTACAAGATCCACCCCGGCGTCGACGTCTCCGCGATCGTCCCCGTCTCGAAGACCTTCGGCTACACCGTCTCGGCCGGCTACTCGCTCCAGTACACCCCGCAGTCCAACGTCGCGATGCAATGGCGCGGGGCGCACGTCGCCACCAACGTCGCCGCCAACGCCACCACCGGCCTCCCCGCCACCACGCCCGACAATCCGTACCTGGGCATCTTCTCCTGGCGTGACAGCGGCAAGAACACCTCCCGCGAGAACTTCGCCACCACGATCGACTGGAAGCCCGCCGCGTACGACCGCCTCACGTTCGGCTTCTCCTACGGGATGCTGCGCGAGCACTTCGCCACGCGCACGCAGACGTTCACCATCAACCGGATCCTGCCCGGCAATTGGAGCCCCACGCACAGCTGGGGCCAGGTGAGCCTCTTCCCGGCCACCGGCACCGCCGTGAACGCCGGCCAGATGACCATCGGCAACGGCGGCCGCATCCGCCCCGGCCGCACCGTCACCCCCTCGCTGCGCTGGCTCCACGACGGCCCCGTGTGGAAGTCCGACGCCGGCGTCGCCTATGGCAACTCGCGGATCGACTACCAGGACATCGACAAGGG
>CAISKG010000135.1 GCA_903885855.1 uncultured Planctomycetaceae bacterium | reverse complement strand
CGACCTCGCCGAGGCGGCCGACCGTCCCATCGAGCGGCTCCTGCTCGACGTCGTGGAGCCGAACCGCTCCGTGGAGGGGCGCTACGAGGCCACGGTGGTGGTCACCGAGGAGGGGATCGTCCACGAGGGGATCCTCGCCTCCTCGACGCCCGAGTCGGTGGTCCTCGTCCGCACCGGCGGCGAGCGCACGGCGCTGGGGCGCGACGCGATCGAATCGATCCGCGGCACCGGCCGCTCGTTGATGCCGGAGGGCTTCGGCCGGGCGATCCCGCCGGAGGAGTTCGCCGACCTCCTCGCCTTCCTCCGCCAGGGGCGCGTCATCGGCCCGCCGCCGTGATCCCCCGCCCCAGCACGACACCCCAGCCCTTTCCCCGGGAGACTTCCCCGATGCCCCGCCATCGCCCCCCGCGCCCCTTCCCCCTGCCCGTGCTCGTCGTCGCCCTGCTCGTCGGCGCTCCGCTCGCCGCGCCGCTGGCCGCCGAGGACGCGCGCCTGGCGCCGCTCAAGGATCTCGACGGCTATTTCCCCCTCGCCGTGCCCGCCACGCTCGACGCCTGGAAGGCGCGGGCCGCGGAGGTGCGCCGGCGCGTGCTGGTCTCGCAGGGGCTGTGGCCGATGCCGGCGGCGACGCCGCTTTCGGCCTCGATCCACGGCACGATCCACAAGGGCCCCGAGGCGGCCGGCAACGCCGGCACCGGCGGCTATTCGGTCTCCAACGTGACCTTCGAGAGCTTCCCGGGCCTGTACGTCACCGGCAATCTCTACCGGCCGCTCGGGCTCGAGCCCGGGAAGAAGGTGCCGGCGGTGCTCTTCGCCCACGGCCACTGGCAGAACGCGCGCCGCTCGCTCCAGGACGCGGCGGCCACGCGCAAGGAGATCGCCAGCGGCCAGGAGCGCTTCGAGGAGGGGGGGCGGAGCCGGTTCCAGTCGCTGTGCGTGCAGCTGGCGCGGATGGGGTGCGTGGTGTGGCAGTGGGACATGCTCTCCGACTCCGACGCGCTGCAATTCTCGCGCGAGGTGGTGCACGGTTTCGCGAAGCAGCGGCCGGAGATGAACACCCGCGAGCGCTGGGGTCTCTACAGCCCGCAGGCCGAGTCGCACCTCCAGAGCATCATGGGGCTGCAGACCTTGAACGGCGTGCGGGGCATCGACTTCGTGCTCTCGCTGCCGGAGGTCGACCCGGCGCGGATCGCGATCACCGGCGCCAGCGGCGGCGGCACGCAGACGATGCTCGTGGCGGCGGTGGACGACCGCATCGCCCTCTCCGGCCCGATGGTGATGGTGAGCACGGCGATGCAGGGGGGCTGCACGTGCGAGAACGCGACGCTCCTGCGCGTGGGGACGGGCAACGTGGAGTTCGCCGCCCTCTTCGCCCCCAAGCCCCAGATCATGAACACCGCCGACGACTGGACGAAGGAGCTGGCGACCAAGGGCTTCCCCGATCTCCAGCAGGTGTACGGGCTCTACGGGAAGCGCGAGACGCTCGCGCTCGAGCGCGGCGAGCACTTCCCCCACAACTACAACGCCGTCACCCGCTCCGCCTTCTACACCTTCGTGAACCGCCACTTCGGCCTCGGATTCCCCGAGCCGGTGATCGAGCGCGACTACGAGGTGATCGATCCGGCGAGCCTGCGGGTGTGGGACGCGGACCACCCCGCGCCGGCGGCGGCCGACCCCGATTTCGAGCGCGACCTCCTCGCGCGGATGACGGCCGATTCCGACGCCGCGATCGCCGCGGCCGCGGCCACGCCGGCGGGGCTCGCCGACGTGCTCCGCCCGGCCTGGGAGACGGTCGTCGGCCGCACGCTGGCGACCGCCGGCGACGCCACCTGGGAGATGGGCCCCAAGAGCGAGGCGGCGGGCGTGGTGCGGATGGCAGGGAAGCTCGTCAACCGGACGCACGGCGAGGAGGTGCCGGTGCTGTGGCTCCACCCGAAGACCTGGAACGGCCGGGTGGTGGTGTGGCTCGACGACGGCGGCGCCGCCGCGCTCGAGGCCGACGGCAAGCCGGTGGCGGCGGTCCAGAAGCTGCTCGCGGCCGGCACGACCGTCGTCGCCGCCGATCTCTTCACGCCCCCCACGGCCGACGACGGCCGGCAGCGCGTGGTGAAGAACCCGCGCGAGGCGCCCGCCTACTCCTTCGGCTACAACCCCACCACCTTCGCCAGCCGCGTCCACGACGTGCTCACGCTCGTGCGCTTCCTGCGCACGGCGAAGGTGGGGGATCACCCGGCGCCGACGAAGGTGTCGCTCGTGGCGCTGGGCTCGCGCGGGGCGATCGGCGCCGTGGCCCGGGCTGCGGCGGGCGAGGGGCTCGACGCCGCCGCCATCGACACGCGCGGCTTCCGCTTCGCCGACGTGCTCGAATGGCGCTCGGCGGAGTTCCTGCCCGGCGCTGGGAAGTATCTCGACCTGCCCGGGGCGCTGGCGGCGGCCGCGCCGCGGCCGCTGTGGCTCGCCGGCGAGGCGGCGATTCCCGCGGTGCTCGCCGCCGCGGCGCAGGGCGCCGGTGCGCCCGATTCGGCCACGCGGTTCACGGGGCCGGCGGCCGACGTGGCCGGTGCGGCGGCGGAGTGGGTGGGGAAGTGAGCGGGCCCGAGCGGTCGGCTGCGGCGCTCGGCATCGAGATCGGCGGCACGAAGCTGCAGACGGCGCTGGTGGACGCGGCGGGCCGGGTGCTCGAGCGTGTCGCCGACCGGGTGGATCCCGCCGGCGGCGCCGCCGGGATCCGCGCGGCGCTCGCCGGCCAGCTCGTGCGCGCCGTGGGTGCGGCGCGGGCCCGCGGCATCCCCCTGGCGG
>CAISKG010000134.1 GCA_903885855.1 uncultured Planctomycetaceae bacterium | reverse complement strand
GTCGCCGAGGATCACCGCACGGCCGCCGGTCATGTACTCGCAGCCGTGGTCGCCGACGCCCTCCACGACCGCCTCGGCGCCGCTGTTGCGCACGCAGAAGCGCTCGCCGGCGATGCCGCGGAGGAACACCTCCCCGGAGGTGGCGCCGTAGAGCACCACGTTGCCGGCGATGACGTTGTCCTCGGCGACGAAGGTGGCCTGGCGCGGCGGCCGCACGATGACGCGGCCGCCGGAGAGGCCCTTGCCGCAGTAGTCGTTGACGTCCCCCTCCACGCACACCGTCACCCCCGGCACGCCGAAGGCCAGCAGGCTCTGCCCCGCGGTGCCGGTGAAGTCGATGCGGATCGTGCCGTCGGGGAGGCCGGCGGCGCCGTGGCGGCGCGTGATCTCGCTCGACAGCACCGTGCCGACGGTGCGGTTGACGTTGCGGATCGGGAGGCGGAGGTGGACCGGCTTCCGCTCCTCGAGCGCCGGCCGGCAGGCCTCCAGGAGCGTGGTCATGTCGAGCGAGCGCTCGATGCCGTGGTCCTGGGCGTCGACGCGGTGGGTGTGGACGTGCGGCGGCACCTCGGGCTTGTGGAGGATCGAGGAGAAGTCGAGCCCCTTGGCCTTCCAGTGGGCGATCGCGGCCCGCGTGTCGAGGCGGTCGTGGAGGGCGTCGGCGACCACGGCTGCGAGTACATGACCGGCGGCCGTGCGGTGATCCTCGGCGACACGGGGCGCAATTTCGCCGCCGGCATGAGCGGCGGGATCGCCTACGTGTGGGATCCGGCCGGGCGCTTCCCGGCGCTGGTGAACACGGAGATGGTGGAGCTCGAGCCGCTCGACGACGGCGACGCGGAGTACGTCCGCGGCCGGATCGAGCGCCACGTCGAACACACGGGCAGCACCCGCGGCCGGTCGATCCTCGACGGCTGGGCGCGGGAACGGGAGCGCTTCGTCAAGGTGATGCCCACCGACTACAAGCGGGCGCTCGCGGAACTGGCCAAGGTGCAGGAACGGGAACGGGACGAGGCTCGTCGGACGGAGGAGAAGGTCCATGGGTGATCCGCGCGGATTCATGAAGCACGAGCGGCGCATCTCCGGCAAGGAGCCGGCGGCCGAGCGCGTGCGCCACTACCACGAATTCCTCACCATCCTCCCCCCCGAGGAGGTGCGCACGCAGGGCGCGCGCTGCATGGACTGCGGCGTGCCCTTCTGCCACACCGGCTGCCCCCTGGGGAACATCATCCCCGACTTCAACGACCTGGTGTACCGCGGGCAGTGGCACGAGGCCGCGCAGCGCCTCCACGCCACCAACAACTTCCCCGAGTTCACCGGCCGGGTCTGCCCGGCGCCGTGCGAGGCGGCCTGCGTGCTGGGGATCAACGCCGATCCGGTGGCCATCAAGCAGATCGAGATGACGATCGCCGACCGGGCCTTCGACGAGGGCTGGATCGTGCCGCAGCCGCCGGCAGAGCGGACGGGCAAGCGCGTGGCGGTGGTGGGGAGCGGCCCGGCGGGGCTGGCGGCGGCGCAGCAGCTCAACCGGGCCGGCCATCACGTGACCGTCTTCGAGCGCGCCGACCGCCCGGGCGGGCTGCTGATGTACGGCATCCCCGACTTCAAGCTGGAGAAGAGCCGCGTCTGGCGGCGCGTGCGCCAGATGGAGGAGGAGGGGATCGAGTTCCGCTGCGGCGTGGACGTCGGCAAGGACGTCTCCGCCGAGCAGCTGACCCGCGACTACGACGCGCTCCTCCTGGCCGGCGGCTCGACGCTGGCCCGCGACCTCCCCGTCCCGGGACGGGAGCTCGAGGGGGTGCACTACGCGATGGAGTTCCTGCCGCAGCAGAACAAGCGCGTCGCCGGCGACGAGGTGGCCGGCCAGATCGTCGCCGAAGGCAAGGACGTGATCGTGATCGGCGGCGGCGACACCGGCAGCGACTGCGACGGCACGAGCAACCGCCAGGGGGCCCGGTCGCTGGTGCAGTTCGAGCTCCTGCCCAAGCCGCCCGACGTGGGGCCCTACCCGCGCCGCGACGAGCGCCCCTCGGGCACCCCCTGGCCGCAGTGGCCCGTGATCCTCCGCACCAGCACCTCCCACGAGGAGGGCTGCCGCCGCGAGTGGTGCATCCTCACCAAGGAGTTCCTCGGCGACGAGCAGGGGCGGCTCCGCGCCCTCAAGACCGTGCGCATCGAGTGGTACAACGACCCCGCCGGCGGGGGCTTCAAGTTCCGCGAGGTGCCCGGCAGCGAGGAGGAATGGCCCTGCCAGCTGGCGCTGTTGGCGATGGGCTTCGTGGGACCGGAGAAGAAGGGCGCCATCCAGGAACTCGGCCTCGAACTCGATCCCCGCGGGAACGTCCGGGCCGGGGCCGACTACCGCACCAGCCGCGACGGCGTGTTCGCCGCCGGCGACATGCGCCGCGGGCAGTCGCTGGTGGTGTGGGCGATCCACGAGGGGCGCGAGGCGGCGCGGTCGATCGACCTGTGGCTGATGGGGCAGACGAACCTGCCCAGCGTGGCCGCGGGCGAGTTCGCCCTCCACGCCGGCTGATCCCCGGCCGCCCGGCGGGGCGGGGCCGTCAGACGCGGAGCCCGAGGCCGAGCACCTCGCGGCAGTGGCGGATGCTGCGCGCCAGGTCGTCGAGCTGGTAGGCCTGCTCGGCGGCCTTGCGGGCCTCGCCGTCGGGTGGCTGGAAGGGATCGATCGGCCGGCCGCGCCGGGCCAGCGCCACGTAGCGTGCGAAGTCGGCGGCGGGCATCGCCGGGAAGGCGTCCCAGAACGCCGCGTCCAGGCAGGGCAGCTCGCGGGCGAAGCCGGAGATCGTCTCCACGTTCACCACCACACCGGGGCAGTGGCGCTCGAAGTGGTCGAAGAACGCCGGCAGATCGACGCACCCCTCCCCCATCGCCGTCCATTGCACGGTGTAGCCGCGTTCGCTCGGCCACACCTGGCCGTCGCGCAGGCTCGTGGTGAGGACGTGCGGCGCGAGCGTCTCGAGCGCCGCGAGCGGATCCTCGAGCGTCCACAGGGCGTTGCCGGAGTCGAAGTTCACCCCCACGAAATCGGGCCCCGCCTCGGCGACCAGCGCCGCGAGCTCGCGCGAGTGCAGGTCGCCGGCGTGGTTCTCCACCGCCACCTTCACCCCCGCGTCGAGCGCCCGGCCGCGGCAGGCGCGGAGCACCTTGACGGTGTCGGCGATCCGGGCCTCGATGCCCCCCGCGCCGAGCCGGTCCTGATGGTTGCCGAGAATCACCCGGAAGGCCTTCGCCCCCAGGTCGCGCGCCATGCGGATGCCGAGCGCCAGGTGCTCTTCGGCGCTGCCCCAATCGGCACGAAAGGTGGCGGAGGAGGGGCAGATGCTCCAGCTGCCCAGCTCCAGGCGCACCCCTCGGTCGGCCGCATGGCGGGCCGTCTCGGCGAGCGCGGCGGAATCGGTGCGCCCCTCGAAGGGGCCGAAGTCGGTGATGAACACGGCGTCGCAGCCGAGCTCGGCCGCATGGTCGACCAGCTGCCGGGCGTTCCATCCCATGGCGCGGACGGCGAAGTTGTCGAAGCCGAGCGGGATGCCGCGCCGGCGCGGCGCGGCGGCGGCCGGCGCCGGCGTGGCGGCGATCGCGGCCAGGAGCGACAGTCCGAACGTGCGGCGCGGGAGCGGCGGAAGGGGATGCATGGGAGATCGCGGGGGCGACGGAGGGAGCGGGCGGACGGGATCCACGGCGGACGGCACAACCTGCCACACTCCGCGCCCCCCTTCAACGCGCGCCGGCGACGGCGGGGCGGAGGTGCAGTTCGAGGGCCCCGGCGTGCTCCGGCAGCGATCCCGGAGGCGCGTTGAGCTTGGCGTGGAGGACGCCGTCGTCGGGGGCCACGACGATCCCGCGCGACCCCTCGCCGAGGACCCCGAAACGCGGCCGGCCGCCCCCGGCGGGCGCCCCCCACTGCGCCAGGAGCAGACGCCCCACGGGGCGACCACGGTACCAGCGGAGCGAGATTCCCTCCGCCGTGCTCTCGAGCGCGGTGTCCCCCGCCCGCCCGACCCCCGCCCGGCCGACGGCGGCGAATTCGACCGCCTCGCCGCGCCGGCAGGCCACCCCGGTGGACTGCCACCCCCGGTCGGCCGCCACCGCCACCCGCACCCGGCCGGCGAGAGGCTGGCCGGCGGACCAGTCGATGGCGCTGCGCGCGAAGTCGAAGCCGTAGTCGATCTCGTCGGTGAAGGCGTCGAAATCCCGCTCCGCCCGGGGGGCGTCCCAGCCGGCGAGCGCCGCGAGACGCTCGTCGAGCCGGGCGTCGAGCGGCCCGGCCTCGAGCGCGCGGAACGCCGGGGCGTGGGCGGGATGGAGCGACAACAGCGCCACCGCCGCCCAGCTCGCGGCGTAGGCGGGGATGTCGTGGCGGGGCGAGGGGGGCGTGGCGAAGACCTCGGGCAGCCCCGGGCACGCGGCGCCGGCGCGGAGCCGGCGGATGACCTCGATGCGCCCGAGCTGCTCGACGTCGCCGGCACGCTTGGGGATGGGCGTGGCGACGAAGCGTCCCTCGTCGAGGCGGTGGGTGGCGAGCAGTTCGGCGATCCCCTCGGTGTACCAGCTCGGCGCAGCCAGACGGCGCAGGGTGAACGTGAAGGCGTGGACCCCTTCGTGGAGGAGCAGATGGCGCCGGTAGGCGGGGTTCGACTGGTCGTCGAGCCAGAAGCGGTTGCGGTCGCAGAAGCCGTTGGCGAAGTCGGGAATCGATCCGTCGGCGGGGAGGAGGCCGGCGGCGCGGAAGCGATCGCGATCGGACATCAGCATCCCGCAGGCGCGCCAGCCGTGGGCGGCGGTGTCGGCGAGGCCGTAGTGCGCGCACCATGCCGCGAAGGCCTCGTCGAACACGCCCGGCAAGCCGGGCACGCCGTCCCCCTCGCGGGGCGGCCGGTCGGTGACGAGCACCAGGCGCTCCCCCGCGTGCACCACCAGCCCGGCACGCCGCGCGGCGGCCTCGATCGGCCCCACGTCGACCATTCCTTCGCGGGGCGGCGCCGCGCGACCGGGGCGGGGCAGGATCGCGGCTCCCGCCGCGGCCAGGCAGCGGGCCACGGCGCGGCGCCGCCCCGCCTTCGCCCGGCCCCGTGGATCCTCCGCGTTCCCCAGCATGTCGCCCTCCCGGCTGCCCGCGCGGTCCGGAACCCGGCCCGGGCCTTGCCCAGTTCAACCCGATTCCCCGGGCCCCCGCAAGCCTCCCGCCGCACGGAACACCAGGGTGAATCTCGGTCGCCGTGGCATCCGATCGAGAGGTGGGGAGGCGCACCGCGCAGCCGGGCAGGAGACGACGCATGGCACCCCACGGCAGGCACCCGCTCCCGCGCAGGGGCGGGAGCGGACGGTTTCCCTCCCCGGCCGGGCTCTGGCTGGTGTCGGCGATGGCGGCCTGCGCCCTCGCCCCGGGAGGCCGGCCCGGCCTCGCCGACCAGCCGTCACCGGCCGCGCCCAATGCCTGGGCCGCCGGCGGCGGACCGCCCACCGCGCCCCCCAACGCCGCGGCGGTGCCGCTGGCGCAGGCCTGGGCCATGCCCGGCACCGTGATCCACGGCGGCGCCATCCCGGCCGGTTGGCAGCCGCAGCCCATCCCCTACCAGGGCATCGGCGCCGACGGCCGCCCGATGACGGTCTACGTGGCCCCCACCTACACCTTCACGTTCGTCGCCGGTCCCCCCGTGGTGGCCGCATCGACCACCCGCGTGAACCGCATCCAGGCGATGCCCCAGACGACGACCGCCTACATGCGGGCCCCTGCGAATCCGTATCAGTACCCCGCCGGCAGCCCGGCGCTGGCGGGCCAGCCGTTGGCCCCCCCTGCAGCGGCCGCGGCCCCGGTGCCGCTCCAGGCCCCCGCGCCCCCCGCACCGGCGCCTCCGACGCAATGGGTGTCGGTGCCGCCGGGCAGCACGCCGGTCATCTCCGGTGGGGATGGATTCGCCCCCGCGCTCGCCGGGGCGGCGCCGGCCGTGATGGCCGGCACGGCCGGCGCCGTCGCCGCCGCCGATCGGGGAGCCCCCCCGGCGGCGATCGCGCCTCCGCCGGCCCCCGCTGTGACGCCTCCGCCGGCCGCTGTAGCGCCTCCGCCGGCCGCTGCGGCCCCTCCGCCGCCGGCCGCACCGGTCGATCCGCCGCTGGAGACGGTGCCCCCGCCGGCGGCGCGCTCCGCAGCCGCGTCTCCCCCTTCCGCCGCGCATCGGTGGCGCGTCGTCGGCGTCCATGACGGCGACACCCTCACCTGCCTCGACGAGAACAACGACCAGCAGAAGGTGCGTCTGGCGGAGATCGACGCCCCGGAGCTGGGCCAGGATTTCGGCCGCGTGGCGCGCGAGTCGCTCGCGGAGCTGGTCTTCGGCAAGACGGTGACGGTGCAGGACGACGGCAAGGATCGCTACGGGCGGTGGATCGCGCGGATGCAGGTCGACGGCATCGACGTCAACCGCCGGATGGTCGCCACCGGCAACGCCTGGCACTACGCCGACTACTCGCGCGACTCCGCCCTGGAAGCGCTCGAGGAACAGGCACGCACCCAGCGGCTCGGGCTGTGGGCGCAAGCCGACCCCGTGGCCCCCTGGGATTTCCGCCAAAGCGCCGCGAAGGCCCCGGCGACCTGATCGCGACGCCCGCTCAGCGCTTCCGGCCGTCGCGCCGCGCCTGGTTGCGCTTCCCGGTGGCGGCGAGGTGCGCCTTGCGGTGCGTGGTGGCGCCCTGGACCGCGAACCGGCCCGCCTTGGCCGCCGCCCCCGCCGATCGCTGGCCCGCCTGATCGAAGCGCGTCGACTGCGCGGGGGCGATGCCGGCGATGGCCTTGCGGCCGACGCGGGCCTTCTTGGAGATCGTGCGCTCGGTGGTCTTCACGCGCTTCGGCTTCGCCGGCGCCGCCGCGCGGGCCGGCGCG
>CAISKG010000133.1 GCA_903885855.1 uncultured Planctomycetaceae bacterium | reverse complement strand
GGCTCGACGAGCAGCCCTTCCACCTGGTGGAACATCGGGTAGTGGGTGGCGTCGGCGGTGTCGGGCCGGTAGACGCGCCCCAGCGACACGATCCGCAGCGGCGGCGGGCGCCGTTCCATGACGCGGATCTGCACCGTGCTGGTCTGCGAGCGCAGCAGCAGCGGATCCGCGCCGCGCGCCACGGCGAGGTAGAAGTTGTCGAGCGGATCGCGTGCGGGATGCTCGGGGCCGATGGCCAGGGCCTCGAAGTTGTGCCAGGGATCCTCGACCTCGGGGCCGTGGACGCTCTCGAATCCGAGCCGCGCCATGATCTCCTGGACCCGGCGGATCGTCTGCGTGACCGGGTGCACGTGGCCGAGGCGCACCGCCTCGCCCGGGAGCGTGACGTCGATCGCGGACGCCGCCTCGGCGGCCCCGGCGAGCCGCCGCTGGGCCGAGTCGAGACCGGCGGCGATCGCCTCCTTGACCTCGTTGAACAGCCGGCCCGCCTCGGGACGAGCGGCGGCGTCGAGGCCGCCGAGCAGCTTCTGGATGGCCTTCAGGCGGCCGCTCCGCGCCCCGGCGAACTCCACCCTGGCCCGCTCGAGTGCCGGTTCGTCGGCGGCGGCGGAGAAGGCGGCCGCCGCCTCGGCGCGCAGCCGGTCCACGTCGGCACGGAACGCGTCGAGCGACGTGGTCACCACGGCACGGCAGCCCGTCAGGCGGCCCCGGCGGGAGCCGGCACGCCCAGCGCCTGGCGCACCTGCTCGGCGATGGCGTCGAAGCCGGTCGGATCGAGCACCGCCATCTCGGAGAGCGTGCGGCGGTCGAGCTCGCAGCCGATCTTGGCCAGGCCGGCGATCAGCTGGCTGTAGCGGAGCCCGCGCTCACGAGCGGCGGCGTTGAGACGCACGATCCAGAGGCGACGGAAGTCGCGCTTCTTGCGCCGCCGGTCACGCCGCGCGTACACGCCGGCGCGGATGATCGATTCCTTGGCGGTGCGGAGGAGGCGGCGACGGCCACCGACCGATCCCTTCACGCGCTTGAACAGCCGCTTCTTGGCGCGGAGACGGGGAACGACGCTCTTGGTACGCATGGCGGAATCTTTCGGAGGCGGGCCGGGACAGGGCTTGGGGAGGAGGGGCGCCGCGGAGCGCGGGCGACGGGGCGGGGTCGGTGGTCAGTAGCTGTACTTGCCGAGGGCGGCGACGATCTTCGGCGTGTCGACGGAGGCGAGCACCCCGGTGCCGCGGAGGTTGCGCTTCCGCTTGGCGCTGAGACGCACCTGAAGATGGCTGGTGCCGGCGCGACGGTGCTTCACCTTGCCGGTGGCGGTGAGGCGGAAGCGCTTCTTCACGCCCTTGTGGGTCTTCTGCTTGGGCACGGTCGCGGCTCCGAGGGGGGTGTGGCGGGGGGGGAGTGCGGGGGTGTCAGCGGGGGGCGACGGTGCACACCAGGCGTTTGCCCATCTGCTGCGGTGGGGTCTCGATCTTTCCGACGGCTTCGAGCTGCTCGAGGATGTTCTTCATCACGCGCTGGCCCTCGTCAATATGGGCGAGCTCACGGCCGCGGAAGACCACCGACACGATCACCTTGTCCTTGTGCTGGAGGAAGCCCCGCGCCTGGTTGACCTTGAACTCGATGTCGTGCTCGCCGGTCTTGGGCCGGAGACGGATTTCCTTGATCTTCGTGTGGTGGACGTGGGTTTTGTGCTGCTTCTTCTTCTGTTGGTACTTGAACTTCCCGAAGTCCATGATCCGGCAGACGGGCGGCTTCTCGTTGGGAGCCACCTCCACCAGATCGAGCCCCGCCTCACGGGCGCGGGCCAGCGCCTCGTCGGTGGGGATGATGCCCAGCTGGGCCCCCTCGGCCGAAATGACGCGGATAGGGGAGATCCGGATCTGCTCGTTGATGCGATGATTCTTGTCGATGGCTCACGACTCCGACGATCTCGTCCGGCGTGCCCCGGGCCGGGGTCTTCGCCGCCCCGGGATCGCGACCGGATCCCGGAGATCCGATCGCGACGGGTCACCGCGGGAGACGGAACGCGTCGGGAGGACGAGCGACTCCCGAGCCTCGCGGCACCGGATACATCGTCGCATCGGCGGCGCGCACGCCACCGTCCCCCGGACCGCCGATGATCGCCACCGCGTCGCGAAGCAAAAACGCAGTATTCCACGCGCCGACGGGGTGCGTCAAGCGGCCATGGAGACACGCCCTCTGCGGGCGTGGCCGGAGAGGATCGCCCCGCCAGGGCCAGGCAGACGTTCTCCCCCGCCCCCCCGCCGAGGGTCGGGCGGGAGAGGCCATACCAGGTGTCCGACGGGAAAAACCTCCCATCTTGACAGGACTCTCTGTGCGGAAGCCTCCCCGACCCCGGCCGACCGGCCGCGCCGCGAAATAGCCGTAAAGCCCAACGTGACATAGGCTTGCGGATCGCGAGGCAAGCCCCGCCGGGAGGCGTACGACGCCGGTTGGAGGGGCGTCCGAAAAAAAACTGCAGGCGGCGCGTCGGCGACAGAACCTTTTCACGGGGTCGGCCGTATAAATCGGCGTCCCGAGTCATGGGAATGGGGCAAGGAAGTCCCGGGCACGCCGACCGCTTCGCAAGGCAGCGTCGGTGGCCCTTCGCCGGGGGTCGTCAATCGTGCCGTCGCCGCTTCGGCGGTCGGCGGCGCGATGGCCTGAAAGTGCTTCGGCCTGACAGACTGGTTCGCGACGCAGTTCCGTGACGGGAGTCATTCGGGGGTTCGATCCGCGACGCGGATTCGGCGACGAGCGGGCGAAGTCAGGGGTCGCCCTCCCGTCTCCCCCGACCAACCGATCGCCCGGCGAAGGACAGCCGGCCAAGGAGGATTCGATGCGTTCCAACGACGACGGTCCCGTCATGCGCCTCTTCGACGAGGATCATCCCGGCTTCACCCCCGACGCCCAGGGCGGCACGCCCGCCGGGGCGGCCGAGGACACCGCCGGCGACGGCGGCGAGGGGGTGCTCTCCATCGAGGAGCTCGCCAAGCGGTTCAACGTCTCCACCAAGACCATCTCCCGGTGGCGCTCGCACGGCCTCGTGGCCCGGCGCCACGAGGTGGGGGGGCGGAAGCGCGTCGGCTTCCTCGTCTCCGACGTGGAGCGATTCGTCTCCGCCAACCAGCTGCGCGTGGAGCGGGGCAGCCGCTTCAGCCAGCTCTCCGACGAGGAGCACGACAAGATCGTCGCCTGGGCCCGCCGCCTGGCGGCGGCGGGCGCCTGCCCTGCCGACGTCCACCGGCGCATCGCCCGCCGCCTCATGAGGAGCGTGGAGACGATCCGCTACACGATCAAGCACCACGACCGGAAGAACCCCGGCAAGGAGGTTTTTCCCGCGGCCGACGGCCGCCTCCGCCCGGAGACCTGCGCCCGGATCCACCAGGCGTGGAGCGGCGGCGAGCCGGTGGAGTCGATCGCCAAGCGATTCCACCGTTCCAAGGCGGCGATCTACCGTGTGATCGTGGGGCAGCGGTACGCCCACACCATGCAGCTGCCGCTCGACTTCATCCCCAACGCCCTCTTCGACCGGCGCACGGCCGAGGACGTCGTCAATCAGCCCTTCCCCGGACTCGACGAGCCGACGAAGCGCGTCCGGCGGCCGGCCGGTCTCCCCGCGTACCTCGCGAGCCTGTACGAGGTTCCGCTCCTCAATCGGGAGCAGGAGGTGTGGCTGTTCCGGAAGTTCAACTACCTCAAGCACAAGGCGTCGAAGCTGCGTGCCCAGATCGACCCCGAGAAGCCGAGCACCCGGCTGATGGACCAGGTCGACGCCATCTACGCGGAGATCGTGGCCCTCAAGAACCGGCTGGTGCGGTCGAACCTGCGTCTGGTGGTGTCGATCGCGAAGCGGCGCGTGTCGCCCGGCGACAGCTTCTTCGACCTGGTCAGCGACGGCAACATGTCGCTGATCCGGGCGGTGGAGAAGTTCGACTACGCCCGGGGCAACAAGTTCAGCACCTACGCCTCGTGGGCGATCATGAAGAACTTCGCCCGCACGATCCCCGACGAGCACCGCCACCGGGAGCGCTTCCGCGCCGCCGACATGGAGATGCTCCAGACGGCCGCCGACCGCCGCAGCGACGAGCACCAGCTGCGGATGGCGGAGTCGGACCGGCTCCATCAGGTGGGCCGCTTCCTCGACCGGCTCGACTCGCGCGAGCAGACGATCATCATCCGCCGCTACGGCCTCGACCGCGGCACCGAGCCGCAGACGCTCAAGGAGGTCGGCACGGCGCTGGGGGTGACGAAGGAGCGCGTCCGGCAGATCGAGGCCAAGGCGCTCGAGAAGCTGCGCGAGGCGGCTGCCGCCGAGGCCGCGCTGCCGGAGCTCGAGTGATCCGGCGACGCTGACGCGCCCGCGGGAGCGTCGGCCCCGTCAGCGGGACCGCTGCACCGGCTGCTGCTGCACCGGCTGCTGGGGCGCGTCGTCGAAGGATGCCTGGCGCACCCCTTCCTGCGGCGGCGCCACGGCCCGACGGCTGCCGGCGCGGGGGCGGGAGAGGTCGTCGGCGACGTCTCCGGGGAGGGCCGCCCCCGGCGTGGCGGCCGGCGGCGCGGCCCGGGAGCCGCCGCGATCCCCCGCCGGGGCCTGGCTGGTGCCGGCGAGGAAATTGTCGATGGCGGCCCCTTCGCGCAGATGCCCGAAGTACCGCGCCATCTCGACACGCTGTTTCTTGTCCTCGATGTCGATGTACAGCTCGTCGCGCACCTCCTGGAACTCGACCTTGCGCGGTTCGGTGTACCCCTCGCAGAGGAACACCATGAAGCGGTCCGCGATCTGCACGACGCCCGACAGTTCGCCCGGCCGCAGCGCGAACACCTCCCGCTCGATGGCCGGCTGCCCGCCGTACCGCTGGATCGGGGGCACCTCGCCGCGCAGCGCCCGCGTGGTCGGATCGACCGAGTAGCGCTCGGCGAGCTCGCCGAAGGCCTCGGGCACCGGGTTCTGCCGCGCCAGCTGCCACACCTCCTGGGCCCGCCGCTGGTTGTCGAGGATGATCACCCGGCATTTCGCGCGCGGCCCGAAGGTGGCGGCGTAGGCCTTGTCGAGGTCTTCCTGCGACACCGGCACCTTGCCGACGAGCTTCTTGAGGGCCACCGTCGGCCGGACGATGTCCTCGAGATAGTGCTGCAGGGGCACCTTGTCCTCGCGCGTCACGCGCTCGAGCCAGGCGGCCGTGTCGGGGCTGCCGTCGGGGCGGCGGAATCCCATCGCCTCGGCACCGCGGGCGATCTCGGCGTCGACGTCGGCCTGGCTGACCGACAGCTGCGCCTTGGCGAGCGCCTGTCCGAGGAGCGTGCGCGTGACGAGGATCTCGAGCACGTCGAGGCCGTGGCGTTCGAGGCACGCCTGGCGGACGCGGTCCATGGTCACCGGCACGCCGTTGACCAGCGCCGCCACCCCCGGCATCGACGCCGCCCGCGCGGGCTCGTTGATCACGTTCTCGACGTTCGACCCCTCCTGCAGCCCGCGGAAGACGACCTGCGAGGCATCGCGGCTCTTCCGCTCGCGCAGCTCCTCGACGATCCGGGGCCGGACCGCTTCCAGCGCCACGTCGGCGGCCGGGAGATGCCCCTCGCACTTGATGACGATGAACTGGTCGGCCACCTGCACGACCGGCGAGATGCCGCCGACGGGGAGCCCGAACGCCACCGCCTCGAAGCGCGGCTCGCCGGTGTGGCGGCGGATCGGCTCGACCCAGCCGTTGGCACTGGCGCTGCCGACGTCGACGGAGTGCTGGCGGGCGAGGGAGCCGAATTCGTCGGGACGGGCCACCGCCTCGGCGCGGATCCGCTCGGCGTCGGCGGCGGTCCGGGCGACGATGATCCGGGCCTTGATCGCGGGGCCGAACTGGTGCTCGTAGGCCTCGGCGACGTCCTCCTCGGTGGGCTCCGCGGCGGCCCGCGCCAGCCGCCGCAGCGCCAGCATCGGCCACACGATCTCGTCGGCGTACTGCTGGGGCGTGACCCCGCGTTCGTCGCGGATCAGCTCGATCCACTTGTCGCGCGGGAGCTTGAACCGCTCCGCCATGGAGTCGATCTCGGCGTCGACCTCGGCCGGCGTGACGACGATCCCCTGGGCGCGGCAGCCCTGCTCGATGATGGTCTTGTTGACGATCGACTCGAGCACGGCCTCGCCGTGGCGCGCCAGGCACTCCGCGGCCAGCTGCTCGCGCGTGATCTCGGCGCCGTTGACCATCGCGGCGGGGCCCGCCGGCGGAGCGCT
>CAISKG010000132.1 GCA_903885855.1 uncultured Planctomycetaceae bacterium | reverse complement strand
GATCGCCACCGGCGCCGTGACGGTCGCGGCGGGCGGGACCGTGGCCAGGATCGGTTCGGGGGTGGGCACCGCGACCGGACCGAGCGCGGGAGGCTGCGTCACAGGTTGCGCGGCAGGCTGCGCGACCGCCACCGGTGGGACGGCCAGCGGCGGCGCCGCCGGTGCGGCGACCTCCCTGGAGGGCACCACCACCGGTTGGACCTCGAGTGACCGCGGCGGCGTGGCCGCGACCTTCGCCACCGGAGTGGTGGCGGGGGCAGGGGGCGCCTGCCGGGGCGCTGCCGTCGGGCGGGACGGAGGGCCCGGATCCCACAGATCCTGCTCCGGTGCGGCCCGCTCCGCGGCCGTGCTGGACACGATCGACCAGGTGGGCCGTTCCGCCTCGCCGTCGTCGCCGGACGACACCCTGGCCACCTGCGTCGCCAGCACCGGCTGCCCCTCGCGGAGCGGATGGCGGACGACCAGATCGTCGAGATCGTCGCTGACACGCAGGGCCGCCGTCGGCACCATCGCCTTCGGCCAGTCGCGCAGGGCCACGTCCCATACCGTCACCGGCGACCCGGCCGGCAGGCCGCGCATCGCGACGAGGATCACCTCGCTCTCGACCTGCGGGCGGGCCTGGGCGAGATGGGCGTCGAGAACGACGTTCACGCCCACGGCGACGGCCGTGCCGGCGACGATCGCCGCGGCGAACACGGTGAACGGGCGGGGCCGTGGCGCACGCGCTGCGTCGGGTGTCGAGGGAGGCATGGGCTGTTCCGAGGCGGCGGTGGGGCCCGGGGGAGCGACCGAGCACTCCCCGCCCATTCGATCGGCAACATCGGAACGCCTTCGCCACGGCGACCGGTGGCACAGGCTCTTCTTGCCGCGCCGACGCAGATTGCCCGACCGGCAGACGGACGGGGACCGGAGCACCCTGCCGGGCCGGGGGAACTGCGGCGGTCAGCGGGGCGCGGCGGCGGCCGCATCGGCGGCCCGGGGCGCCGCCGCGACGCCGGTCGTCGCCGGGGCGTCGCCCGGGCGGAACATCGGGTCGACCGCCGGGTCGATCGGGCGCATGGCGAGGAGACGCCATTCCTTCGGCCCGGCTCCGCGCGGGCGGAACAGCGCGTCGCCGACGGTCGCGCCCGCGTCGCCGGCGGCGCCGACGACCAGCATCGCGTCGGCGGGCACCTCCGCGGTGCAGCGCAGGCTCTCGAGGAGCTGCCGGCGCTGGCCGGCCTCGACGGTGAACACCCCCTCCTCGCCGACCCAGCTCCGTTCCACCGGTCCGTGGCGGATCACCGGCACCAGTTCCACCCGGACGCGCCCGTCGGCGCCGGGCCAGGCGCGCACGGAGAAGTGGGGCAGGGCGTCGGAGTAGCTCGCCCCGTGGAGCCCGTCGTCGTCGCGCTCCATCACCACGAGGTTCGGCACCGACCGCAGCGACACCACCTCGTTCTCGCGGCCGGGCAGGAGTCGGAGCACCTGGCGCACCACCGGTGGCGCGGCGTCGGCCGTGGCCGTGGCGACGGAGGGTGTCGAGTCGTCGGCGGCGGAGAGGGGCGGGGCGGTGTCGGCCAGGACGGTGGCCGGCAGGTCGCCGCGGAGGATGCCGGCGCGCAGGCCGTTGGCGGCGAGCCGGCGCCGGACGGTGTCGTCGATCACCTGCTCGTCGACCTCCCTCCAGAGCGTCTCCACCGCGGCGCCGGCATCGTCGGCGCAGCGCACGAACAGCACCTCCATCGGGAGCGTGAACGCCGCCGGCCGGGCCGGCGTCCCGCCGAACGCGCCCACCCGCGCGGGGGCCTCGCCGACCATCCCGGCGTCGCGCGGCAGCGGCGCGGAGAGGCACCCCGGCGCGACCAGCGCCAGGGTGAGGACGAGACCGCGGCAGCCGCGGAAGCGCCGGTCCATGCGGGGGCCCCGGAGGAGCGGGATCGGCCCGGGCCGGACGGGGAGCGACCGGTACCGGCCGGGGAAAGGGGGGGGAGGGTAGGCGGGGAGGGAGGGGCGCGTCAACGCCGCGTCGTCCCCGTCAGGCCACCACCTTCACGGCGTTGGCGAAGATCGCCAGCCCCGCGCCGCAGTGCCCCACGTCCAGCCGCCCGTTCCAGGCCGGGTGCTGGGTGGCGTCGATGAACCGCTCCGGATGGGGCATGAGCCCGAACACGCGCCCCGTGTCGTCGCACACGCCGGCCACGTCGCGCGCCGAGCCGTTGGGATTCGTCGTGCGGCCGGAGCCGTCGGCGCCGTAGCGGAGGACGAGCCGGCCAGCCCGCTCCAGATCGTCGAGATCGGCGTCGCTGCGCGCCTGGAAGCGGCCTTCGCCGTGGGCCACCGGAAGCTCGAAGGCCTGCTCGAGTCCCTGGAGGAAGACGCACTTCCCGGGAAGGGCGCGGAGGTGGATCCAGCGGTCGACGAACCGGCCCGACGTGTTGTGCGCGAGCGTGGCGCGCGGCGCTCCGGAGGCGTCGGCGACGAGCATGCCGGTCTGCATCAGCACCTGGAAGCCGTTGCAGATGCCGAGGATGACGCCGCCCCGGTCGCGGAAGCGGGCCAGCAGGTCGCCCAGCCTGGAGGTCAACTCGAGGGCGAAGATGCGCCCGCTGGCGATGTCGTCGCCGTAGGAGAAGCCCCCGGGGATGCAGAGGATCTGGTGGTCGTCGGCGATCGCGGGGCGCTGCGCGAGGGCGCGCACGTGCACGCGCCGGGCGATGGCACCGGCGCGCTCGAAGGCGTGCGCCGTCTCGAGGTCGCAATTCGTGCCGGGGGCGCGGAGGACGAGGGCGCGGGGGGAGAGCATGGGGCGGCATCCTGGACGACGGACGGACTGCGGTCGGGGACGGGGGGCGGCTAGCGGCGGGCCCGCCACGCGGCGGCGAGGTCGGCGACCGCCACGCGCTCGAGCGTGTCGGCGGTGCCCTTGATCGAGAGCCACGGCTGGTCGGTGACGTCCCCGACCCACGCCCACGGCACCGCGCCGAGGTGTTCGCCGAGGCCGGCGGACCGGTCGGCGTCGACCTCGAGGAGGAAGCGGCAGGGGGTTTCGGAGAAGGCGATGGCGAGGTCGGCGTGGCGTCCCTGGCCGCCGGAGAGGAGCGTGGGGACGCGCCCGAGGTCGATCGTCGCCCCCAGGCATCCGCCGATCGCCATCTCCGCCAGCGCCGCGAGCAGCCCGCCGTCGGAGACGTCGTGGCAGGCGCGCACGGCCCCGGAGCGGATCGCGGCCGCGATCGCCAGGAAGGTCGTCCGGCAGGAGGGCGCGTGCACCGACGGGATCCGGCCTCCGGTGACGATCCCGAGACGCTCGAGCTGGCTGCCGGCGCATTCGTCGCGCGTCAGTCCCACGACCGCCAGCCGGTCGCCGGAGCGCTTGAGGTCGGGCGTCACCACGCGCCGCACGTCGTCGACCTGCCCCATCGCCGTCGCCAGGAGCGTGGGGGGGATGGAGATCTCGCGCGGCGTGCCGGAGGGGTCGGTCCAGGCGAAGACGTTGTTGAGGCTGTCCTTGCCGGAGACGAACGGCGCGGCCAGATCCACCGCCACGTCGTGGCAGGCGCGGCAGGCCTCGACGAGCGTGCCGAGCGATTCGGGGCGCCGCGTGTCGCCCCAGCAGAAGTTGTCGAGCAGGGCGACGCGGTCCGGGTCGGCCCCCGCCGCCACCACGTTGGCCACCGCCTCGACGATCCCGCCGGCGGCCATCTGCCAGGGGTCGAGCGGGCCGATCCGGTGCCGCAGGCCGACCCCCAGCGCGATGCCCCGGTCGCGCCCGAGCACGCCGCGCACCACGGTGGCGTCGGCCGGCCCCTCCCCCGGGCCGAGGAGCGGCTTGACGACGCTCCCTCCCTGCACCTCGTGGTCGTACTGGCGCACGATCCATTCCTTGCTCGCCACGTCGGGCGCGGCGAGGATCCGCGGCAGCACGTCCCCGGGGGCGGCGCCGGCGGCGTTCCAGACGGCGGCGGCGGGCGCCGCGGCGCGGTGGTGCGAGCGGAGCCGCTGCCGGGGGCGCCCCTCGTGGAGGAAGTGGCAGTCGAGGTCGCCGACGACGGTGCCCTGCCAGCGCAGCTCCAGCCGGCCGTCGCCGGTGAAGGTGCCGATGGCGGTCGCCTCCACCCCCTCGTCGGCGGCGATCCGCGCGAGCGCTGCCCAGTCGCCCGGCGCGACCGCGAGCACCATCCGTTCCTGCGCCTCCGAGATCCACACCTCGGTGGCCGACAGGCCGTCGTACTTCAGCGGCACCCGGTCGAGGTCGACCCTGGCGCCGAGCGTCGCCCCCATCTCGCCCACGGCGCTCGACAGCCCGCCGGCGCCGCAGTCGGTGATGGCGTGGAACAGCCCCTGCCGCGCCGCCTCGAGGACGAATTCCAGCAGCATCTTCTCGTGGATGGCGTGGCCGATCTGCACCGCCCCCCCCGACTGCGTCTCGCTCTCGCTCGAGAGCTCGATGCTCGAGAAGGTGGCGCCGTGGATGCCGTCGCGGCCGGTGCGCCCCCCCGCCACCACCACCAGATCGCCGCGGGCCACGGCCGACTCCGCCGAGGAGCGCGGCATGATCCCCACCGTCCCGCAGAACACCAACGGATTGCAGACGTACCCCGGATGGTAGGCCACCGCGCCGGCGATCGTGGGAATCCCCATCCGGTTGCCGTAGTCGCGCACCCCGGCGACCACGCCGTCGAGGAGGCGGCGCGGGGGAATGACGCCGGGGGGGATGTCGGCGGCGGGGGTGTCGGGCTCGCCGACGCAGAACACGTCGAGGTTGGCGATCGGCCGCGCCCCCAGGCCGGTGCCGAGGACGTCGCGGATCACGCCGCCGAGGCCGGTGGCGGCGCCGCCGTAGGGCTCGATCGCGGAGGGGTGGTTGTGCGTCTCCACCTTGATGCACACGTCGTGGTCGCCGTCGAAGCGCACCACGCCGGAGTTGTCGCGGAACACGCTCACGCACCAGTCGCCGCGCCCCAGCGACTCGCGCACCTTCCGCGTGGCGGCGAAGACCGTCTCCTTGAGGAGGTTGTCGTAGCG
>CAISKG010000131.1 GCA_903885855.1 uncultured Planctomycetaceae bacterium | reverse complement strand
GGCCTCCTTCGGGAGGCACGGCGGCGGGCTGGCCGTCGGCTGCCGGCGCCACGGCGGGCGCCGCCGCGCCACCATCCGCGGCGGGCTCGGCGGCGGGCGCAGGCGCCGGATCTTCGGCCGCCGGGGCGGCGGCGTCACCGCCGGCGTTCGGATCGGCCACGACATCGGCTTCGAGGCCGAGCCGCGTGGGATCGGGGGGAGTCGCCAGGGCGATCGTGCCTCGCAACTCCACGATCACGTCGTGGGGCCGCAGCGGGTCGAGCACCGCCATCTCCGCGCCGTCCATGCCGGGGGGCCCCATCGTCATGCCGGGGGGACCGCCCATGCCCTGTGGCATGCGTCGGCCGCCGAGCGAAGGCCCGCCCCCCATGGCGCCGCCTGGGCCTCCCATCGGCGGCCCGCCCATTCCCGGAGGCCCCGACATCATGGTCGACATGCCGGGCCGACCGCCGGCGGGCCCGGCGGCCTGCTTCGACTCGGGATTGAGGCGCACCTGCCGGATCTCGATCGGGGCCGCCGGCAGCGTCGCCAACTGCACCATGAAGGCGTCGAGCCGGCGCTGATCGATCTTCGCGCGGATCACGAACGGCACGAAGTGCATGAGGACCGCCGAGGGGCTCGTCGCCACCTCCGCCCCGGTGAGCGGCTTCCCGTCGGCGTCGCAGTAGATCCAGGTCATCAGCGCTTCGTCGGAGTTGCCGGGATCCTGCGGGGCCTGCGGCACGCCCCCTTCGCCCACGGGGCCGCCCATCGGGCCGCCCGTGGGGGGCATCATCCCCGGCATCATGCCGCCCATGCCCCCGCGGCCCCCCCTCTGCCCCCCGCGGGGCATGAATCGTGGATGGAGCGGCTTCATCGACACCGCCGTCCCCTCGCCGCCCCCCATCCCCGGCATGGAGGGCATGGCGCCGCCGGGCATCATCGTGGGCATGCCGCCACTGCCGCCTCCCGACGGGGGCATCGAGCCCCCCATCATGCCGCTGTCGGCGTTGCCGGCCTGGGCGTTGGGCTGATCGATCCGCCCCTGCGTGGACACGGCCACCTCGTCCTCCGCCGCGAGATAGCCCACCGCCAGTTGCTCGACGCGCGGGATCGCGGCCTCGTAGGAACCGCGCGCCCCCTTGTTGGCGGCGGCGATCTGGTCGACCAGCAGCTCGTAGAGCTTCATCTCCTCCTGCGCCAGCACGATCTGCTTGGTGCGCGGGAGCGTCTCCCAGTGGAAGGAGTCGTACACGCGCTGCTGGTCAGCGGCGTCCCAGTCGACCATGGCACCGGACCGCGGCGCGGCCTCGCCCGCAGCACCGCGGGGCCCCCCCTGGCGCATCATCTGCGCCATCATCGTCCCCATGCCCGGCGGACCGCCGCCGTCGGGACGCTGCCCCGCCCCCTCTGCGGCCGCCGCCTCCGGATCGAGCATCAGCATGTCGGCACCCATGCGGCCGGGCAGCTTCTTGGCCTGGTCGCGCACGAAGAGCGTGTAGCGATCCACCATCGCCCGCGGCAGTTCCCGGCCGGCAGCGAGTTTCGAGAGGCGCTGGAGGAAGTCGTCGCCGATCTCGGCGGGCCAGAGGTGCAGCTCGGCCTGGCTGTCCCACAGCCGCTGCCATTCGGCGAGCGTCTCGCGCTTCACCCGGGCGGTGCGCTTGTCGATGTCGGCGGTCCAGGTGTCGTTGGGATGGGGGGAGATGCTCCCCACCGAGGTCAACGCCGAGAGCTTGCCGTCGATCTCCGAGCGCCGCGCCGCCATTTCGGCCGACAGCTTGCCATTGGTGAAGAAGAGGGCCGGAAGGAGCAGGATCGGCACCAGCGGCGTGAGCATCCAGAAGTGGTACTTGGCCACGAAGTCCCAGTAGGGACGGACCGAATCCGGGATCTGGACCATGGCGCGCCTCGTGCGGGGCTGGTGCTGTGTCGGTGCGGGTGTGTGCGGGAACGGGAGGGGATGCGGGCGTCAATTGCCGGCCGGAGCGCCGGCCTCGTCGGCGGCCGGCTTCGGCTCGGCGGGAACCACCGGCTTCCATGCGAACTGGAGGGTGAAGTCGTAGCGGCGCAGCGGCGCCCCCTCGTCGGCGGCGTTCAAGCCGCCGGGCATCATGCCGCCCGGGCCGGGGGAGCCATCGGCGCCCACGCCCGGCGGCAGGCTGCCGCGCACGCCCGCCGGGCCGCCCGCCACCGCCGGGCCTCCGGCGGCCTCCGGCTGGGCGGTGCCGGGGAGCACGAGGCCGGGGATGCGCTGGATCCTGATCTGGTCGGTGGAAACGATCACCGGATGGCTGAGCCCGAGATCGGCGGGGGGAACGGTGGTGCCGGCGAGCGGGCCGGCGTTGATCGCCACCTCGTCGGTGATGCCCAGGAGGCCCGCGGCGAGGGTCTCGCGCAGGAACTGCCGCCCCACCGAGGGCTTCTGCTTGTCCTCGTTGTGGAAGTGGTGGCCGCGCAGCTCCACCACCCACCCCGGCCCCTTCGGCCCGGGATCCTCGGCGGCCGTCCACTTTTTCTCGGCCGGCGGCGCGGCGCCCTCGGCCCCCTCCGGCGGCGCGGCGGGGGGCTCGGCGTCCTCGTCGACCTCCTCGGCGGGGAAGGTCTCGAGCCACTGCGGCTTCACCGACTCGAACCAGGTGGCGAGATCGGGATACCACTGCATGTCGACGGCGTCGATGTGCAGCTGGTTGCGGTAGGCGGGATGCTCCGGCACGCGCTGCGGGTCGTCACGCGGCAGCAGGGCCTCGACGGCGCGGAGCATGTCGATCGATTGGAAGCGCCGGTCGGCGAGACGCACCAGATACTGCTGCTGGGAGATCGCGTCCTCCTGCTTCTTCCGCGATTCCTCCACGGAGCTGACGGCGGAGGAGGAGTTGCGCTTCGCCGTGTCGGCGCGCTGGAAGGCGTCGGCGTAGAGATCGGGGGAGTAGGTCGTCCAGGCGACGAACGTGCCCAGGAAACTCAGTGCCGAGGCCCCCAGGAGGCCGATCATGGCCCCCACCGCCCAGGGCTTCTTGGCCTCGATGATCCGCTCGCGGACGATCTCCCCGGGGAGGAGGTTGGTGTTGATCGACGCCTCCTGCACCCCCTGCAGCGCCAGGCCGTAGGCGGTGCCGAAGGCGAGGCGATTCTCCTTGAACGTGGGGGCCGAGGTGACGTCGCCGCCCTCGAGCCCACGGTAGCCGTCGAGACGGTGGACCTCGAGATTGAGCTGCTTGGAGACGAAGTCGGCCAGCCCCTTGAGCTTCGAGGCGTTGCCGAGGAGGAGCACCTTGCCGATCCGGGCCGAGCGGTCGGCGCCGGTGAAGTAGTTGAGCGAGCGCTGGAGTTCCGAGGCGAACTCGTTGAACACCGGCTTCATCGCGTTGAACACGTCCTTGGCGTTCTCGGCGCGGGCGGCGTTGCGCTTCAACTGCTCCGCCTTGGCGAACGTGAGCTTGAGCCCCTGCACGAGCGCCTTGGTGAAGTTGTTGCCGCCGATGGGCATGCTGCGCTGCCAGATGCGCAGGCCGTTGGTGACCACGAGGTCGGTGGCGTCCACGCCGATCGACACGAGCACCACCGACGGCGGCGGCTCCAGCGGATCGATCGTGGAGGGGTCGGGCAGCTGGTCGAACATGAGCATGTTCGCCAGCGCCATCGGGGCCAGCTGGAGGATGTCGACGTCGATGCCGGCGTCGTTGAGGGGCTGGAGCGCCTTGAACACCTGCTCGCGCTTCATCGCGAACAGCGCCACCTCGGCGTCGAGGACGAAGCCCCCCTCCTCGATGCCCCCCACGAGCCGCTGCCAATCCCATTCCACCTGATCGAGCGGGAAGGGGATCTGCTGCCGGGCCTCGTAGCGGACGATGTCGGGGATCTTCTTGGCCTCGATCGGCGGCAGCTTGATGAACTTCGCCAGTCCCGACGACCCCGGCACCGACACCGCCACGCGGTCGCCGTCGAGCTTGTTGCGCCCCACGAACTCGACCAGGGCGTTGTGGACCAGCTCCGTCGGATCGGCCTCCGGCTGGGAGAGGATCATCGGGTATTCGACGTAGTCGAATGCGTCGGCGATGATCTTGGTGGGCTCGTCCGACGCCCGGCAGCGGATCGCCTTGAGGGCGCACTTGCCGATGTCGATGCCCCAGACGTACGGACTGCGGGCCATGGCCGGTATCCAACGAGGTGGAGGGAGAGAAGGGGGGAGATTCGCGGCAAGAGTCCCACCCACTTCACTTTACGAACGCTCTCCGCGGGGTGTCAAACCGTGGCCGGCCGCGCCCTGGGCCACGTTTTTCCCCCCGGTGGCGCACCGTGCGACCCGCACGATGCGATCCTGAAAATCGTCATTCTCACCGTTACACTTTCGCTTCATGACGCCACGCCGGACCATCGTCTTCTTCCCCTGCCATTCGCTCGACGACTTCCCGACCTGGCTCGGGGATTCCGAGGCCGACGAGCTCCTGGCGGCATGGACCGCGGCGTGGCACCCCCGGCTCGTCGCCGCCTCCGGCCGGATGCCGGCATGGGCGAGCGTCGAGGCGCCTCCCGGGAATGACGTGGAGATCCTGGGGATCGTTACAGCCCACTGCGACGATCGCCTCGTCGGCCTCGTCGACCCGGCGTCGACCCCCGGCAGCCGCTGGGTGCGGCGGGCCGGCGACCGCGACGCGACCGTGCGCGGGGCGCTGTCGGCCCTCGGGCTCGACGACGTCGCCCCCCCGACGACGGCCGATGCCCCCGGGGGCCGCCCCGTGGCCGCCGCCGACTTCCATGCCTTCGGGCTGGCGTGGCTCCTCTCCGAGCTGCTCGCCAAGCGGATGCGATCGAGCACCGGGCTGGGGACGGGGGCGTTCGCCGGCACCTCGGCCGACGCCGCCATGGAGGGATTCGAGGCCCGCTTCGTGGAGGGGGCGCGGGCCTACTGCGCCGGCGACGGGAAGGAGGCGGCGGAGGCGCTCCGCGAATGTTACGGCCACCTCGAGGCGGCCCGCGCCCGCTACTACCCCGTCGACGTGTGGCTCGTCGACATCGTCCTCCTGGCGGAAACCACGCTGGGGCGCCGGCTGGCCGCGGAGCTCGACGTGGCCACGGCCGCGGCGCTGGTCTCGACCGGCGAGCTCGTGGAGCGCCTGGCCGCCACCGACGCGGCGCTGGCGGCACGCCTCCGCGAGGCGTGCGAGGCGGGCCGGATCGCCCCGGCCGGGGGCCGCTACCGCGAGGACCCGCTCGACCAGTCCCTTCCGGAGACGATCCGCGAGTCGTTCCTCCAGGGGCAGCACGCCTGGCGGAAGGCCCTCGGCCGCGTGCCGGCCACCTTCGCGCAGTGCGGCGGCGGCTGGTCGGCGATCCTCCCGCAGGTGCTCGCGCAGTTCGGCTACACCGGGGCGATCTGGAACCTCTTCGACGGCACCTCGCTCCCCGATCCCGGCACGGGGCGGATCCGTTGGGAGGGGAGCGGCGGGGCCACGATCGACGGCATCGCCCGGCCGCCGCTCGACGCCCGGCGCGCGTCGGTGATCCTCGGGCTCGCCGACCGGATCGGCGACGCCCTCGACCACGACCACACCGCCGTGGTGTCGTTCGCGCACCACGCGGGCCTGGCGAGCCCCTGGTTCGACGACCTGCGGCGCGTCGGGGCCTGGAGCACGGCGCTGGGGACGTTCATCACCCCCGACGAGCTCTTCCGGCGCACCGCCGGCGCGGGAACGCTCGTCAACTGGGAGCCCGACGCCTACCCCGTGTCGCGGCCGCCGGAGGGGGGCGGCGACGCGCCCGTCGCTGACGCGATCGCCCCGCGCATCGCGGCGGCCCGCGCGGAGGCGACGCGGATCGCGGCCGGGCGGAAGGTGCTCGCCGGCCTCGCGCAGGCGCCGGGC
>CAISKG010000130.1 GCA_903885855.1 uncultured Planctomycetaceae bacterium | reverse complement strand
CGAGGCCCGCACCCCGCTGATCATCTCGGGGCCGGCCCACGACGACGTGACGAAGTATTCGAAGGCCGACCAGATCGCGCGGCAGCTCCGCGCCGACCAGCACTTCGAGGTGAAGGAGAAGGAGCATACCGTCGCCCTCACCGAGGAGGGCGTGCGGGCGGCCGAGCGGCAGCGGGCCTACGCCTGCGACATCACCTACGGCACCAACAACGAATTCGGCTTCGACTACCTGCGCGACAACATGCGCATGGCGGCCCGCGGCGACGACCGCTTCCCGCGCCACCAGCAGCAGAGCCAGGGCACGCTCAATTTCGCCATCGTCGACGAGGTGGACAACATCCTCATCGACGAGGCGCGGACGCCGCTGATCATCTCCGGCCCCGCCCACGACGACGTCTCCAAGTACTCGCGGGCCGACCAGATCGCCCGCAAGCTCGTGGCGGAGGAGCACTTCGAGGTCAAGGAGAAGGAGCACACCGTGGCCCTCACCGAGGCCGGGGTGCGGCTCGCCGAGCGGCTCGCCGGGGTGGAGAGCTTCTACACCGCCGGCAACATGGAGTGGCCCCACCTCATCGACAACTCCCTCAAGGCCCACCACCTCTACAAGCGCGACGTGAACTACGTCGTCCAGCAGGGGGAGGTGGTGATCGTCGACGAGTTCACCGGCCGCCTGATGCCGGGCCGGCAGTGGTCCGACGGGCTCCACCAGGCCGTGGAGGCCAAGGAGGGGGTGCGCGTCAAGGAGGAGTCGCAGACGCTCGCCACCGTCACGCTGCAGAACTTCTTCAAGCTCTACAAGAAGCTCGGCGGCATGACCGGCACGGCCATGACCGAGGCCAACGAGTTCTGGAAGATCTACAAGCTCGACGTGATCGCCATCCCGGCCAACCGCGGCATGAAGCGCGTCAACCATCCCGACGTCATCTACCGCACCGAGCGGGAGAAGTGGACCGCGGTGGCCGACGAGGTGGAGCGCGTCCACCGCTGGGACAGTCTCACGCTCGCCGACGGCAGCTGGCGGATCGGGAAGATCGTCGCCGAGCGCGACGGCAGCGTCGAGTTCGAGGACAAGGACTCGCGCCAGCGCGAGACGATCCCCGCCAAGAACGTCCGCGAGCTGCAGCGCCGCGGCTGCCCGGTGCTGGTGGGCACGGTTTCCATCGAGAAGAGCGAATTGCTCTCCTCCCTGCTCGAGGCGCGGGGCATCGACCACCAGGTGCTCAACGCCAAGCACCACAAGCGCGAGGCCGAGATCATCGCCCAGGCCGGGCGCCTCGGCGCGGTGACGATCGCCACCAACATGGCCGGCCGCGGCACCGACATCATCCTCGGCGGCAATCCCGAGACGCTCGCCTGGGCCCGGCTCCAGGACACCTACCCCACGCGCCTCGACGTGCCCCACGAGGAGTGGGAGGCGCTGGTGCGCGAGATCTCCGACCGGGAGAACATGAAGGCGGAGGGGGAGCGCGTCCGCGGCATGGGCGGCCTGCACATCATCGGCACCGAGCGGCACGAGGCGCGGCGCATCGACCTCCAGCTCCGCGGCCGCTGCGGCCGGCAGGGGGATCCCGGCTCGAGCCGGTTCTTCCTCTCGCTCGAGGACGACCTGATGCGCATCTTCGCCGGCGAGTGGGTGAAGAACGTCCTCACGCGCCTCGGGATGCAGGACGGCGAGGCCATCGAGAGCCGGATGGTGACGCGCCGCGTGGAGGCGGCCCAGAAGAAGGTCGAGGAGCGCAACTTCGACGTCCGCAAGAATCTCCTCGAGTACGACGAGGTGATGGACGAGCAGCGGAAGCGCGTCTACGGCTTCCGCCAGCGGATCCTCGACCATTCCGACGGCGACGCCGATCTCCGCGAGATCATCCTGGAGATGGTCGACCGGCAGGTCGATCTCCACGTCGGCACCTTCCTCGACAAGGACTACGGCTGCCAGACCTACGCCGCGTGGGTCTCGGGGCAGTTGGCCTGCGACTTCGAGGCCTCCGACTTCCGCGGGCTCAACGCCGAGGAGGCGGAACGGCTGGCCACCGACCAGGCCATCCGCCAGTCGGAGACGCAGATCTTCGAGGCGGTGGAGGAGAACCTCCCCGAGGGGGAGGACGAGGACGAATGGAACTGGGGGGCGCTGGCCAACTTCGCCAACGCCCGCTGGAAGACGCGCCTCACCGACCGCGACCTGAAGAAGGTGGGGCGGCAGGACGTCGTCGAGTTCCTCCGCGAGGAGGTGCGCGAGGCGATCACGAAGGTCGACCTCGCCGAGGGGGGGCGGTTCCTGGCCCCCGACTTCGGCCTGCGCAGCGCCTGCGGCTGGGCCGAATGGCGCTTCGGCGAGCCGCTCGCCCCGGCCGACGTCGACCGCCAGGTGCACACCGGCCTCGATCCGAAGCGCTTCTGCGAGCTGGTGAAGAAGAAGGGGCGCGAGGTCTACGCGCAGCGCGAGATCGACTATCCCGTGCTCGCCGGCCTGGCCCACTTCATGCGCGCGCAGCCCGACGGCTCGCGTTCCCTCGACCGCGACGGCCTGCTCGCCTGGGCACGGGAGCGATTCGACCCCGCCCTGGAGCCGGCCGACCTCGAGACGGGCGACCTCGACCGGCTGCGGCACGTGCTCTCCCAGGCCTCGCGCCGCCGCCACGAGCGGGGCGACGACCCGCGCGAGGAGATGAAGCGGATGGAGCGGGCCGTGCTCCTCCAGATCCTCGACAACGCCTGGAAGGACCACCTCCTGGCGATGGACCACCTGCGCTCGAGCGTGGGCCTGCGCGGCTACGCCCAGGTCGACCCGAAGGTGGAGTACAAGCGCGAGGGGATGCGCACCTTCGACCTCATGTGGCGCGGGATCGACGAGCGCGTGACCGACATCGTCTACCGCATCGAGCAGGTGGAGGACGACGCCCTGCGGAGCACGTGGCGCGAGACGGCCGCCATCCACGAGCAGGCCCCCGCCCCGAGCGCCCCGCAGGCCGCCGCGGCCGAGCGTGCGGGCCCCTCGCAGCCCCCCCCCTCCGACGCCCCCGTCGACCCGATCCGCAACCTCGCCCCGCGCGTGGGGCGCAACGACCCCTGCCCCTGCGGCAGCGGGAAGAAGTTCAAGAACTGCTGCGGCCGCGGCGGAGGGGGCTGACCGTCGGGATCGGGCATGCTCCTCGACCTCCTCTACCTCGCCGCGGCGCTGCTGCTCCTGCCGTGGGTGGCGTGGCGGCGCTGGTCCGGCGGCCGGCCTGTGGCCGCCCCCTGGCAGCGCTTCCTCGGATCGGGCCCCCCGCTCCCGCGCGCGGCGCTGCCGCGCCTCTGGCTCCACGGCGTGAGCGTGGGGGAGGTGCAGCTGCTCGCCGGGCTCGCGCGCGAGATCACGGCCCAGGCGGACGCCGCCGGTGATCCGGTGGAGATCGTGGTCTCGAGCTCCACCACCACGGGGCTCGATCTCGCGCGGAGACGGTTCGGCGCCGAGCGCGTCTTCCCCTGCCCGCTCGACTTCTCCTGGGCGGTGCGGCGCACGATGGACCGCGTCCGCCCCGACCTGCTCGTCCTCGGCGAGCTCGAGCTGTGGCCCAATCTGCTCGCCGCGGCACGGCGGCGCGGCGTGCCGGTGGCGATCGCCAACGGCCGCGTGAGCGAGCGCAGCGCGCGCGGCTACGGCCGCGTGAGGGCGCTCGTGCGGCGGATGCTCGCGGGCGTGTCGCTCGTGAGCGCCCGCTCGGAGACCGACGCCGCCCGCTTCCGCGCCCTCGGGGCGCCGCACGTCGTGGATGCGGGATCGATGAAATTCGACGGGGTGCGCGGCGACCGGGAGGCCGACGACGTCCGCCGGCTGGCGGGCCTCGCCGGCTTCGCCCCCGACGACGTGGTGTTCCTCGCCGGGAGCACGCAGGATCCGGAGGAACGGCTGGCGCTCGAGGCGTACCTGGCCTGCCGCGCCGACTTCCCCCGCCTGCGCCTCGTGATCGTGCCCCGGCACGTGGAGCGCTGCGACGCCATCGGCGCGCTCCTCGACGGCGCGGGCGTCGCCTGGCAGCGCCGCTCGCGCCTCGACGGCGCCGCGCCCCCGGGGCCCGACTGCCGCGTCCTCCTGGTCGACACCACCGGCGAGCTGGGCGCCTGGTGGGGCACGGCGGCGATCGCCTTCGTGGGGGGCAGCCTCGACGGCCGGCGCGGCGGCCAGAACATGCTCGAGCCGGCGGCCTACGGCGCCGCGGTCTGCTTCGGCCCCTCGACGCGCAACTTCGCCGACGAGGTGGCCGTGCTCCTGCGGCGCGACGCGGCCCGCGTGGTGGCCGACGGCGCGGCGCTCGAGGCCTTCGTGCGGCACTGCCTCGAACATCCGCCCGCGGCGGCGGCGCTGGCCGCCAACGCCCGAGCGGCCGTCGGCGACCACCGCGGGGCCACGGCCCTGACCGCCCGGAACATCCTCGCGATCCTCCGCCGCACGCCGCGCGCCGCGGCATGACGTCGGTGGGTTGCCCGAGGGCGCACGGGCCCCGATAATCCCGGCTTCCCGTCGGAACCGCCGGCGGGTCGAGTGTCCGCCATCCGCCCCCCCGTCATCCCCGCAGAGGAATCCCGTGTCCAAAGGCAAGTATCTGTTCACGAGCGAATCGGTCAGCATGGGCCATCCCGACAAGCTGGCCGACCAGATCTCCGACGGCGTGCTCGACGCGTACCTGGCGCAGGACCCGACGAGCCGGGTGGCCTGCGAGACGCTCGTGACGACGGGCCTCGCGGTCGTCGCCGGCGAGATCACCTCCCGGGGCACGATCGACTAGCAGAAGGTGGTCCGCGACGTGATCCGCGACGTCGGCTACACCGACGACGAGATGGGCATCTGCGCCGACACCTGCTCGGTGCTGGTGGCCGTGGGCAAGCAGAGCGGCGACATCGCCATGGGCGTCAACGAGGACGAGACCAAGGGCAAGGACATCGGCGCCGGCGACCAGGGGCTGATGTTCGGCTACGCCTGCAACGAGACCCCGGAGATGATGCCGCTGCCGATCGCCCTCTCGCACCGGATCCTCAACCGGCTCACCGAGGCCCGGCAGAAGGGCGAGGTCGACTGGCTGCGCCCGGATTCCAAGAGCCAGGTGACGATCGAGTACGAGGGCAACACGCCCAAGCGCATCGACACGATCGTCGTCTCCACGCAGCACGCGCCCCACGTCTCCAACGACGAGATCCGGAAGTTCGTCGTCGAGAAGATCGTGCAGCCGCTACTCCCCAAGGACCTCGACACCACGAACATCACCTACCACATCAACCCCACGGGGCGGTTCGTGGTGGGGGGGCCGCACGGCGACTGCGGCCTCACCGGACGGAAGATCATCGTCGACACCTACGGCGGCTGGGGCCGCCACGGCGGCGGCGCGTTCTCCGGCAAGGATCCGACGAAGGTCGACCGCTCCGCCGCCTACATGGCCCGGCACGTCGCCAAGAACATCGTCGCCTCCGGCCTCGCCGACCGCTGCGAGGTGCAGCTGGCCTACGCGATCGGCGTCAGCGACCCGGTGAGCGTGAAGGTCGACACCGAGGGTACGGGCAAGGTGAGCGACGAGAAGCTCTGCGACCTCGTGCGGAAGGTGTTCCCGCTCAAGCCGCGCGGGATCATCGACTACCTCGAGCTGCGCCGGCCGATCTACCGCAAGACCGCCGCCGGCGGGCACTTCGGCCGTGAGGGCTTCCCCTGGGAGAAGACCCACCGCGCCGAGGAGCTGGCCAAGGCGGCCGGCAAGGCCTGATCGATGCTGTCGGCCGACCTGTCCGCCGGCGGGAGGGAGCGGAGCGGGGGTAGCCCCGCCCGCCCCTCCGCGCGGCGCGACGGGAGGCTGGCCGCCGACGCCGCGCTCGCCGCCCGACTGGGGGCCTCCGCGGCGGCGGCGATCGCCACCGCGGCGCTGGCCGCGGGGCTGTTGCTCTGGGCCCGTCGCGGGGTGGGCGGTCTCGCCGCCCCGCTCGGAGCCGGCCCGCTCACCGCGGCCGTCGTCGTGGGGGCCGCGCTGGCGCTGGCCGTCGACCGCCTCCTGCCGCGCATGACGGCGCCCCGCTTCGCGGTGCGCTTGGGCCTCGCGATGGCGATCGCCGCGCTGGTCCCCGCAGGGGCGGTCGCGCCGGGG
>CAISKG010000129.1 GCA_903885855.1 uncultured Planctomycetaceae bacterium | reverse complement strand
GAGGAGAACATCCCCCATCTCCTCGCCTACCTGCTCGAGAAGCGGAAGGCGCCCGACGGGAATTGACGCCGCGGCGCCGCGGACCAGACCGCGCCCGTCTCACCGCGCCCGTCTCACCGCGCCCGCCTTACCGGACCAGGCGCCACGGAGGAAGCGCAGCCAGTTGCCGTGCATCACCTTCACGACGTCGTCCGGTGCATAGCCGCGGGCGGCGAGCATCGCCGGGAGCCGGCCCAGATCGGCGATCGTCTCGAGGTCGTGGGGCGACTGCTCGCGGCCGTAGGCACCGTCGAGATCCGAGCCGATCCCGACGTGGTCGGCGTTGCCGGCGATCTGGCAGATGTGGTCGAGGTGGTCGATCATCACCTCGAGGCGGCAGCCCATCGGCTCCGGGAGGCTCTTCCCCCTGACCCACCCCGGCACCATCATCCAGGCGTCGAGCGCGCCGCCGATGACGGCGCCGCGGGCCACGAGGGCCCGGATCATGTCGTCGGAGAACTGCCGGTTGTGGTCGACGAGGGCCCGGCAGTTGTTGTGGCTGGCCCAGACGGGGCCGCGGAAGATCTCGAGCGCGGTCCAGAAGGCCTCGTCGCAGAGGTGGGTGGCGTCGAGGATCATCCCCAGCCGGTCCATCTCGCGGAGCAGGTCGCGGCCGGCGGCGTTGAGCGGCGCGGAGGCGTCGGTGCCGTGGGCGTAGCGGCCGGGCCCGTAGTGCCCCGGGCCGAGGGCGCGGAGCCCCTGGGCGAAGGACCGCTCGAGGTGGCGGAGGGTGACCATCGAATCGGCCCCCTCGAGCGAGAGGATGTAGCCGATGGGGAGGCGCGAGGTGTCGGCGCCGCGTGCGAGGGCGTCGAGCCAGAGCCCGACCTGGGCGTCGAGAGCGGCGCGGTCGGCGACCTGGACGAGCTCCCCCGCCTCCTCCATCGCGCGGTACCAGGAGAGCTGCCCCTGCGTCTGGGCCCAGGCCTGCTCGGGGGAATGCCAGCCGGGGAGCGGATTGTCGGCGGCCACGAAGCGCCCGATCTGCGTGGCGACGACGAGCCCGAAGCCGCCGCGCCGCAGCTCCGGGAAGGCGACGGTGGCGTTGCCCCGGTCGGGCTTGTCCTTCCATCCCCTGGCGCGCTCGCGCGCGTTGATCTCCGCCACCGGCCAGCGGAGATCCCGATTCCATTCCAGCGCGTTCATCGACAGATCGAGATGCGCGTCGATCGCGAACATGTCCCTGCTCCCCGTTGGCCCCGGCGGCACGCCGGCGGCCGCGAGCATGCCTCACGCCGCCGCGAAAGAAAACCCGAGCCCCCCAAATCCAGCCCCAGCGCGACCCGCTCCCCACGCCCCAAAACCAAAAACCCCACACGAGGGGTGGCCCACGTTCCCTCGCCCGGCGTAGCGGACCAGCGGAGCCATGGATGGCGGAGCGCAGGCCGGTCCGAGGGAGCGCAGGCCCGGAGGGCCGGGAGCGAGCGTCCGGGAGAGGGGACGTGGGCCACCCCGACGAGCGACCCACGTATCCCAGCGCGACCCCGTGTCGCCTACCCCAGCACCCGCGCCAGGACGAGCACCCCCACGAGCCCCGCCACCGACACGATCGTCTCCATCACGGTCCAGCTCTTGAGCGTGTCGACGAGACCGACCTGGAAGTATTCCTTGAACATCCAGAAGGCGCCGTCGTTGACGTGCGAGAGGGCGAGGCTGCCGGCGCCGATGGCGAGGACCATCAGCTCCGGATCGACGCCGCCGGCGGCCACCAGGGGGGCGAGGAGGCCGGCGGCGGTGAGGCCGGCGACGGTGGCCGAGCCCACGCAGACGCGGATGGCGGCGGTGACGAGCCAGCCGAGGAGGAGCGGGTCGAGCGGCAGGCGGGCGAGGGCCGCGGCGATGGTGCCGTCGACGCCGGTCTGGACGAGCACCTCCTTGAAGGCGCCGGAGCCGCCGATCATGAGGAGGATCGAGGCGACGTCGCCGATGGCGCGGGTGCAGGTGTCCATGACGGCGGGGAACGGCCGGCCGCGGCGCACGCCGAGGACGAGCGCGGCGACGGCGAGGGCGACGATCATCACGACGTCGGCGTCGGAGAGGAAGCCGATGACGGCGGCCCAGCGCCCCTCCTCGGGGGCGGCCCAGGTGGCCCCGGCGGCGGCGACGAGCAGGACGGCGGGGAGGAGGGCCGTGATGACGCTGGGAACGAGGCCGGGAAGGCTCGCTTCGGGGAGCGGCTCGCCCGACAGGCCCTCGAGGGGGCGGGCGGGGATGGCGGAGAGCGTGCGCGCGAAGACGGGGCCGGCGAGGACGAGCGCCGGCACGGCGACGACGATGCCCAGGAGGAGGGTGCGGCCCATGTCAGCGTGGAAGGCGCGCACCAGGCCCGCGGGGGCGGGGTGCGGGGGAAGGAGGCCGTGGGCCACGCTCATGGCCGCCAGTGCCGGGAGGCCGACGACCAGCGGCGGGAGGCGGTAGCGGGCGACGCAGGCGAAGATGATCGGCACGAGGAGCACGAAGCCGACGCCGTAGAAGAGGGGGATCCCCACGACGAAGCCGGTGGCCGCCATGGCCCAGGCCATGCGCTCGCGGCCGAAGGCGACCACGAGGGCCTCGGCGATGCGCTGGGCGGCGCCCGACTCGACGACCAGCTTGCCGAGCATGGCGCCGGCGATGATCACGATGGCCAGGCCGCCGAGGGCCGACCCGATGCCCTTGCGGACCGCGTCGGCCACCTTCTCAGGCGGCATGCCCAGGGCGAGCGCGGCGCCGGCCGAGACGAGGATGAAGCCGAGGAAGGGATGGACCTTCCCCCAGGCGACCAGCAGCACGAGCGCCACGATCGCCGCGGCCACGATCGCCAGGGCCGGCGGGCCGGAGACGGCGGCGACGGACGACACCAGACCGGCGACCACGTCAGGGGCTCCCGGGGAGGGAGGCGACCAGGGCGCGGGCGCGGGCGCCGATGGCGGCGAAGTCGCCGGCGGCGACCTCCTCGGGGCGCACCAGCTGCGAGCCGATCCCGACGCACCAGGCGCCGGCGCCGAGCCAGCCGGCGATGTTGGCCGGGTCGGCGGTGACGCCGCCGGAGGGCATGAGGCGGAGGAAGGGACAGGGCCCGCGCACGGCCTTGAGGAAGGCGGGGCCGCCCAGGGCGTCGGCGGGGAAGACCTTGATCACCGCGGCGCCTTGGCGGAAAGCCTGCATCATCTCGCTCACCGTGCCGGTGCCGGGGCACCAGGCCAGGCCGCGGGCGGCGCAGGCCCGGCCGGTCTCCTCATCGAGGTGCGGGGCGACGATGAAGGCGGCGCCGGCGTCGTGGAAGGCGACCGCCTGGCCGGCGTCGAGGATCGTGCCGGCGCCGAGGAGGAGGTCCGGGAGATCGGCGGCGGCGCGGGCGGCCATCGCGGCGAAGACCGCCGGCGCCGCGGCGGAGCGATTGGTGAACTCCACCACGCGGAGGCCGGCGCCGTGGAGGGCGGCGAGGACGCCCATGCCGGCGTCGGCGTCGGTGCAGGTGAAGAGGGGCAGGAGGCGCTGGGCGCGGAGGCGCTCGGCGAGGTCGGCCGGCGCGGGGGGCGGGCGCGGGGGCATGGGCGCGGGGCTCCGGGGCCGGGTCAGGCGAGCTCGAAGGAGGCCTCGATCTCTACCGGGATGTTGCCGGGGAGGGAGCCCATGCCGACGGCGCTGCGCACGCCCACGCCGGCGTCGGGGCCCCAGATCTCGACGAACAGCTCGCTGCAGCCGTTGATGACGTGCGGGTGGCGGAGGAAATCGTCGGTGGCGTTGACCATGCCGAGGACGCGCGTGACGCGCCGGATGCGCCCCAGGTCGCCGAGGTGGCCGAGGAGCGTGGCGAGGATCGTCAGCCCCACCTGGCGGGCGACGAGCTTGCCGGCGTCGGCGTCGAGGTCGCGCCCCACGCGCCCCACCATGAGGGTGCCGTCGGGGAGGACCGGGCCGTGCCCCGAGACGTGGAGCAGGCCGCCCACCTGGAGGCAGGGCTTGTAGACGCCCGCCGGCGGCGGCGCGGGAGGGATGACCAGACCGAGGGAGAGGAAGCGATCGTGGACGGGGCTCGACACGGGAAACCTCGCGGGTGGAGCGACGGGGCCTCGGGGCGAGGGCCTCCGGATGGGGCCCGAGGATAGCCGATTCGACGGCCGCGCCGCAGAGCG
>CAISKG010000128.1 GCA_903885855.1 uncultured Planctomycetaceae bacterium | reverse complement strand
CGCCGCTCGACGTCGTGATCCTCGCCGCCCCGCCGGCGACCCGCCCCGGCCACCTCGCCGCGGCGGTCGCGGCCGGCAGGCACGTGTGGTGCGAGACGCCGGCGGCCGTGGACGGCACGGGCCTGGGCCTCTTCGCCGCCGCGCTCGAGGAAGCCGCCGGCGCGGGCCTGGTCGTCGCTTCCGGCCTCTGTGCCCGCTTCGACCCGCCGACCGCCGACACCGTGGCCCGCATCCGCGCCGGCGCGATCGGCGCCGTTCGTTCGATCACCCTGCACGACCGCGGGCATCTCCCCTGGCTCCGCCCGGTGGCGCCGGGCGCCGACGCGGCCGCCCGCCGCGCCCGTAACTGGGTGCAGTTCCGGGAACTGTCCGGCGGCCATCTGGTCGAGCACCACGTCCACGCCCTCGACCGGGCGCTGTGGATCCTCGGCGACGACGCCCCGCTCGCGGTGGAGGCGGTGGTCCCCGCCGAGGCCCCCGTCCCCGGCTTCGGCGACTGCCCGGCCGGGGTCCACGTCCGCTACCGCTTCGCCTGCGGCGCCGTCGTCGAGGCCTCCTGCCGCCGGGCCCCGACCGGGCAGGCGGGCGTGCTCGAGACCGTCACGGGGGCCGCGGGACGGGCCGATCTGCTGGCCGCCACGCTCGAGGGCCCGGCCGGGCCCTGGCGGGCCGCCGGGGTCGATCCGGCCGGGCGGGGGGGCATGTTCCCGGCCGGGATGGCCGACTTCCTCCGCCGCGTGCGCTCCCCCGGCTCCCCGGCCGAGCGGATCGAGGGGGGGCTGCGGCTCCTCCGGGCGACGGCCCTCGCCGTCGCCGGGACGACGGCCTCTCTCGCCGTCGCCGGGACGACGGCCTGTCTCGCCGTCGCCGGGACGACGGCCGCCACCGGGCCGCTGCGATTCGCCCTCCCCCGACAGACCCCGCCGCCGTCACGATCCGTATGATCGACAGGACTGTGGACGGCCCGACGACGGCCGTCGATAGTCCAAGAACGTGTCGTCCGGCCGGCCAGGAGGGCCCGCCGCAGCCCCGGGGAACATGCAGATGGCCGCCAATCGCGCCGGTGCCCAGCAGGGCCTCACGATCGCGTTGATCGTGTTCGTGATGCTCTCGTTCATCCTCGCGGTGACGACCTACCTCTTCTTCAAGCGGTCGACCGACGCCGAGGCGGCGTCGACCCAGGCGCAGGCCGACTCCCAGAAGGCCCGCGCCGAGATGCAGCGGGCCACCGACGACCGGACGAAGCTGCTGACGATCCTCGGCATCGACGACAAGCCGATGGCCGACATCGAGTCGGAGACCAACGAGGCCTTCGAGAAGAAGTACGGCGACTTCCGCGAGGATCCCAAGGCCTACGTCAAGCTCTCCGATTGGCTCCTCAACGCGGTGCGCAGCAAGGACGAGGCCAACAAGACGCTCCAGGCCGAGAAGCGCGCCACGGAGGACGCCCTCAACAAGCAGCTCCAGCAGGCCAAGGACAGCCTCGACGCCTTCGAGAAGAAGTACCGCGACCTCGAGGCGACCCTCGCCGACGAGCGGAGCAAGTTCAACCAGGGGCGCGAGCAGTACGAGGAGCTCACCGCCCAGCTCCAGGAGGCGCTCCGCAAGGCCAACGAGGCGTCGGAGCGGATGGATCTGCTCGTGGAGGAGATCGCCAAGGGGGAGCCGGTGGTGTCGGTGGACCGGCAGGCCAAGTACCGGACGATGACCGCCGAGAACCAGGTCTCGCAGCTGTTCGACGAGCTGCGTGACCGGGAGCGGGTCATCGCCCGTCAGAACGAGCTGCTCGGCGACCTGCGCGTGGCCGACAAGTCGGTGCAGGACATGGTCCTCGCCGCCACGCCGAAGGACGACCGCATCGACGGCTTCGACGGCCAGGTGATCTCCGTCGACGAGCGCGAGGGCACGCTGGCCATCGACGTCGGTTCCACGCAGGGCCTGCGCACGGGGACGGTGTTCAACATCTACGACCCGCGCGACCCGCGGCCGCAGTTCGGGTCGAAGAAGGGCGTGGTGGAGATCCAGGCGATCGAGGGGCCGAGCGTGGCACGGGCGCGCGTGCGCCACCAGTCGGCCCGCGACCCGATCCTCGCCGGTGACGGCGTGGCGACGAGCCTGTGGAGCCCGGGCCGCGGCTTCGAGGCGGTGTTCGTGGGATACCTGCAGATCGACCGCGACGGCGGCCAGGACGCCGACGACATGGCCCGGCTGGTGGAGCGCAGCGGCGGCCGCGTCGAGCCCTCCGTCACCCCCACCACCACGCTGTTGGTCGACGCCGGCCTGCCGCGCGTGCTGGGGGGCCAGAAGCCGGCCGGGTGGCGCCCGGCCGACGAGACGCGCCGCGAGCGGATGCTCAAGGAGGCCCGGCGTTTGGGGATCCGCGTGGTCGGTGTCGACACCTTCCTCGACATGATGGGGCTCGACCGCAGCTCCTTCGACACCAACCGGCTCCGCCCGGCCGGCGGCGTGGCCGCGCAGCCGGCGACGCGCTGACGGCCGCCCGCGCGGG
>CAISKG010000127.1 GCA_903885855.1 uncultured Planctomycetaceae bacterium | reverse complement strand
CCTCCTCATCATGATTGCCACGCTCATGATGGTTCCCCGCGACATCGCGAGCGCCTGCTTCATGGGCTTCGCCATCGGCACCTCGCTCGGTGCCTCGGCCCTCCGCATCGCCGGCGGCATCTTCACGAAGATCGCCGACATCGGCTCCGACCTGATGAAGATCGCCTTCAACGTCAAGGAGGACGATCCCCGGAATCCCGGCGTGATCGCCGACTGCACCGGCGACAACGCCGGCGACTCCGTCGGCCCCACCGCCGACGGCTTCGAGACCTACGGCGTCACGGGCGTGGCCCTGATCTCGTTCATCACGCTGGCCGTCCCCAGCACCGACATCCAGGCCAAGCTCATCGTCTGGATCTTCTTCATGCGGTTCCTGATGGATTTCTGCTCCGGCGCCTCCTACTTCATCAATCAGGCGATCTCGGAGAAGCAGTACAAGGGCCTCAAGGAATTCGACTTCGAGCAGCCCCTCACGCGCCTCATCTGGATCGCCTCGATCCTCTGCATCGCGATGAGCTACCTGATGAGCAAGCTCCTCATCGGCGACATCTCCGTCACGGCCGCCGACGGCACGGTGACCGCGCTGCCCGAGCTGTGGTGGCAGCTGGCCACGATCATCAGTTGCGGCACGCTCGCCGCCGTGCTGATCCCGGAGTTCACGAAGGTCTTCACGAGCTCCCACTCCGCGCACGTCCACGAGATCGTGACGGCCTCGCGCGAGGGGGGGGCGTCGCTGACGATCCTCTCCGGCATGGTGGCCGGCTATTTCAGCGCCTTCTGGAAGGGGATGCTGATCGCCGGGCTGATGTTCGCCGCCTACATTGTCAGCGGCATGGGCCTCGACAAGGTGATGGGGGAGTACGCCTCGATCTTCGCCTTCGGCCTCGTCGCCTTCGGCTTCATCTGCATGGGCCCGGTGACCATCGCCGTCGACAGCTACGGCCCGGTCACCGACAACGCCCAGTCGGGGTGCGAGCTGGCGCAGACGGAGAGCATCCCGGGGATCTCGGCCGAGATCGAGCGTGACTTCGGCTTCAAGCCCGACTTCGTCCAGGGCAAGCACTACCTCGAGGCCAACGACTCGGCCGGCAACACCTTCAAAGCCACGGCCAAGCCGGTGCTCATCGGCACGGCCGTCGTCGGCGCCACGACGATGATCTTCTCGATCATCCTCATGCTCCAGAAGGAGGGGCTGCTCGCCCTCTCGCTCACCGACGCCCCGGTGCTCCTCGGCTTCATCTGCGGCGGCTCGGTGATCTTCTGGTTCTGCGGCGCCTCGATGCAGGCCGTGACCACCGGCGCCTACCGGGCGGTCGAGTACATCAAGAAGAACATGAATCTCGACAAGAAGGAGGCCGACATCGAGGATTCGAAGACGGTCGTCCGCATCTGCACCGAGTACGCCCAGAACGGCATGTGGAACATCTTCATCGCCCTGATGGCGATCACCCTCGCCTTCGCCCTCTTCGACCCCAACTTCTTCGTCGCCTACCTCGTCTCGATCGCCGTCTTCGGCCTGTTCCAGGCCATCTACATGGCCAACGCCGGCGGCTCGTGGGACAACGCCAAGAAGCTCGTCGAGGTCGATTTCAAGGAGAAGGGCACGCCCGTCCACGCCGCCACGGTCGTGGGCGACACCGTCGGCGACCCGTTCAAGGACACGACGAGCGTGGCCCTCAACCCGATCATCAAGTTCTCCACGCTCTTCGGCCTGCTGGCGGTGGAGATCGCCGTCAAGCTGCGGCACTCGGCAGGGGGCGGCCCCTCCTCCGGGCTGCGTCTCGACACGGCGAGCGTGGTGGGGGTCGTGATGCTGGTGGTGTCGTTCTACTTCGTGTGGCGTTCGTTCTACGCGATGCGGATCCCGCAGCGCGACGACGGCGTCGCCCGCCGGTCGCACTGATCCACCGGGCGGGCCCCCCGCCATGACCAGCGATCCCCCGCGTGTCGCCGTGGTCACCGGCTCTGCCGGTCGGCTCGGGCGTGCCGCCGTGCGGGCGCTCGTGGCCCGCGGTTGGCGCGTGCGCGGCTTCGACCGCGTCCCCTCGCCGCTCCCCGCGGCCCCGGGGGAGTCGGTCGTCGCCGATCTCGCCGATCGGGCGGCCCTCGCGGGGGTGATGGACGGCGCCGCGGCGCTCGTCCACCTCGCCGCCACCCCCGACGACGACGACTTCGCGGCCCGCCTCCTCCCCGACAACCTGCTCGGCCTCCACAACGTGCTCGAGGCGGCCAAGGGGGCCGACGTGCCGCGGGTGGTGCTCGCCAGCTCCGGGCAGGTGAACTTCATCCAGCAGAACACCGGCCCCTGGCCGATCCGCGAGGCCGACCCGATCTCGCCGCTGGGCTGGTACGCCGTGACGAAGGTGGCCCTCGAGGCCGCGGGGCTGATCCACGCCCGCGTCACCGGCCGCACGGTCGTGTCGGTGCGGCTCGGCTGGTGCCCGCGCGACCGGGCCCACGCCGAGGAATTGGGGCGCAGCTTCCACGGCCCCCACTGCTACCTCTCGCCGCGTGACGCGGGCTCCTTCTTCGCCGCCGCCGTCGACCATCCGCTGCCGCCCGGCCACCACGTGATCTTCGCGTCGAGCCGGCCGGTGGAGATCGAGATGTTCGACCTCGCTGCCGCGCGGCGGCTGCTCGACTGGCAGCCGGCCGACCGCTGGCCGGAGGGCGCGCTCGACGACCTGCCGGGATAGCCGCCCCCAGGCTCCGCGGACGGTTCAGGCGATCCCCGCCCCGCCCCGCGACGGGAAGACGACGTCGAGGATCGGCGGCGAGCCCCCCGGCCGGTGCGCGGCGACGGCGTCGGCGAGGATGGCGAGGTAGGTGGCCAGGGAGGGGCTCGACGGGGAGAAGGGCCACCCCTCGTGCACGATCACCACGCGCCCCCGGCCGCCCTGCCAGGAGAGATCGCGCAGGCAATCGTCGAGCGCGTCCCAGTTGTGGCCGAAATAGGAGGGGAAGCGCAGCTTCCTGGCGAGCACGCCGAGGAGCTTCTCCTTGCCACGGGCGCCGGCGGGAATCCGCACCACGAGCGCTCCCTCCGCGTCGAACGCCTCCGGATCGTCGACGAACAGGAACGGCGATGCGGGCGCGGTCATCGGGGAAGTGCCTTGGTGGAAATGCGACGGAACGACCGGTAGTGATCGGGGGTGTACCAGACCTCGCCATCCTCGCCGGTCACCAGTCGCTGGGGACCGGGCCCGGACTCGCCCGGTGTCGGCACGACCCATTCCCGGTAGTACCCGGCCGGCCGGCCGGGGAGACGCCGTTCGCGGTTCTGGAACGTCGCCCCGTCGTTGGGGAAGCGGAGCCGCTTGCCCGCGGCGATCCGTTCGAGCGTGGGCGCCAGGTCGATCGACCCGCGGTAGATCGTGCGGCCGTCGGCGTCGCGGAGCGCGAGCCCCTCGATCACCACGCCGTCGCCGGCGGGAGGGCCACGCCGCGGCCCTCCCTTCGATCGACCGGCCGGCCCCTCAGGCGCCGCTTTGGCGGATGCCGCGGGCGCCCTCGGGCCCCCGGCCGCCGCGGCGTCGACGTCGTCGGCGCCGGCCGGGCCCGGTCCCCAGCGACTGGTGACCGGCGAGGATG
>CAISKG010000126.1 GCA_903885855.1 uncultured Planctomycetaceae bacterium | reverse complement strand
CCGGCGGGCCCGCCGGCGGCGCCGCGCCGGCCACGGGCCGGGCCCGGTCCACGATCCTCTTCTTCCTCTGCGGCGGCTCCTCCCACGTCGACATGTGGGACATGAAGCCCGACGCGCCGGCCGAGTTCCGCGGCGACTTCCGCCCCATCGCCACCAACGCCCCCGGCGTGCGGATCTGCGAGCACCTCCCCGGGCTCGCCCGCCACGGCCATCGGCTGGCGCTCGTCCACGGCGTCACCGACGCCGGCCAGGCGACCGGCGACCACCACGCCGGCTACTACTTCAACCTCACCGGCCACGCACCCGACCAGACCTTCCGCTCCATGGGCAACGACCGGCGGCCGATGGGGGGCGACTGGCCGCACATGGGGTGCGTCGTCGGCTCGCGCCGGCCCCTCCATCCGTCGCTCCCCCAGACCTTCACGCTCCCCTACCGGCCGAGCAAGCCCCCCTACACGCGGCCGGGGCAGTTCGCCGGCCGGCTCGGTCCGGAGCACGATCCCTTCTTCCTCGAGGGGGCCTTCTCCGACCCGCTGCGCTTCACCGTCCCCGACCTGTCGTTCGACGCCGCCGGCGCCGCGCGGCTCCAGGACCGGCGCGGGTTGCTCGAGTCGCTCGACGGCCTGCGCCGCCGCCTCGACCACGAGGCGGCGATCGGCTCCTACTCGCGTCAGCAGGAGCGCACCTTCGACCTGCTCTCCGCCGCGGAGACGGCCGGCGCCTTCGACATCCACCGCGAGCCCGACCGGGTCGTGGAACGCTACGGGCGCACGATCAACGGCACGAGCCTCCTGATGGCGCGGAGGCTGGTGGAGGCGGGGGTGCCGTTCGTCACCGTCTTCTGGTCGGAGGAGGACGAGACGGTGTCGAAGAAGTGCGCCAGCGGCGGCGGCTGGGACACGCACGCCAACAACTTCGCCTGCCTGCGCGAGAACCTCCTCCCCGAGTTCGACCGGGCCCTCTCCGGGCTCCTCGGCGACCTCGAGGACCGCGGGTTGCTCGACGAGACCCTCGTGCTGGTGACGAGCGAAATGGGGCGCAAGCCGCGCATCGGCGACCCGCGGTCCGGGGGCAGGGCCGGCGCCGGCCGCGACCACTGGACCTCCTGCATGAGCGTGGCCCTGGCCGGCGGCGGCGTGCGCGGCGGGATCGTCCATGGGCGGAGCGATCCGCGCGGCGAATACCCCGAGGAGCGCGTCATGCCGGGGGACGTGGTGCGCACCGTCTACGAGGCGATGGGGATCCGCATCTCGAGGAGCACGACGCCCTCGGCCGCCCCTACGGCCTCCTCGACGAGGGGCGCGTGCTGCCGATCCTCGGCTGAACGGCGCCGCCCCCCGCTCGGCCGACGCGGCCGGGCGCGGGCTGGTACATTCCCCATCCGGCCGCGGGCCCCCGCGCCCCCGCCGCCCTCCCCTTCCCGAACGCCGTGAGGAACCACCATGCCGAAGAAGACCGTCGCCGACATCGATCCCCGGGGCAAGACGCTGCTGGTGCGCGTCGACTTCAACGTCCCCCAGGACGACTCCGGGGCGATCACCGACGACCGCCGGATCCGCATGGCGCTGCCGACGATCCGCTCGATCCTCGACCGCGGCGGCCGCGCGGTGCTCATGTCGCACCTCGGCCGGCCCGCGGGCAAGGGGACGGAGCCCGCCTTCTCGCTCGCGCCGGTGGCGACCCGGCTCGGCGAGCTCCTCGGCCGGCCGGTGGCCCTCGCCGCCGACACCGGCGGGCCCGACAGCCACGCGCGCCTGGCGGCGCTGCCCGCGGGGGGCGTGCTGCTCCTGGAGAACGTGCGCTTCAACAAGGGGGAGAAGAAGGGGGATGACGCGGCCTACGTCGCCGGCCTGGCGTCGCTCGCCGACGGCTACGTCAACGACGCCTTCGGCACCTGCCACCGCACCGAGGCGAGCATGCACGCGGTGCCGGTGGCGATGAAGGCCCAGGGCAAGCCGGCGGTGGTCGGCTTCCTGGTGGAGAAGGAGATCCGCTATCTCGCCGACGCCATCGCCACGCCCCGGCGCCCCTTCGTGGCGATCCTCGGCGGCAAGAAGGTGTCGGACAAGATCGAGGTGATCACGAACCTCCTCTCGATCTGCGACCACGTCCTCGTCGGTGGGGCGATGGCCTACACCTTCTCCCTGGCCCAGGGGGGGCGGACGGGGAAGTCGCTGGTGGAGCCCGACAAGGTCGATCTCGCCCGGCAGCTCCTCGCCTCCGGCGGGGCGAAGCTCGTCCTCCCGGTCGACACCTGCTGCGCCGACGACTTCTCCCCGACGGCGCTGCGGCGCGTCGTGCCGGCGGGGGAGATCCCCGACGGCTTCGAGGGGCTCGACATCGGGCCGGAGACGGCGGCCCGGTACGCGGCCATCATCCGCGCGGCCGGGACGGTGGTGTGGAACGGGCCGATGGGGGTCTTCGAGATGCCCCCCTTCGACGCCGGCACGAAGGCCGTGGCCGACGCGGTCGCCGAGGCGACCGGCCACGGCGCCGTGACGATCATCGGCGGCGGCGACTCCGCCGCCGCGGTCGAGCAGCTCGGCTACGCCGACCGGGTGAGCCACGTCTCCACCGGCGGCGGCGCGTCGCTGGAGATGCTCGAGGGGAAGTCGTTCGACTCGGTGGCGGTTCTCGACGAGGCGTGACGGGGCCGCGGGCTCACAGCCCCGCGGTGTCGCCCGCCGCGGCGAGCGGCGCGGCGGCGACGGCCGCGCGGACGCCCGCCACGTGGGCCCGATCGGCGCCGGAGAGGCGCTCGAGCGGAACCCTGGTGAAGCGCCCGGTGGCCTTGAGGATCCGCACGCTCGCCGGACCGATCGCCACCAGCCGGCCCACGGTGCCGTGACGGCCGGTGTCGTCGTGCCAGGCCCGCGACGGCTGGCCCGGCGTGGGGATCGCCCCCGATTCGAAAGGGTCGTCGCCGGTCGGGGCGTCGGCGGGGGCCTCGTCGGCCGGCGCGTCATCGGCCGGTGCGTCATCGGCCGGTGCGTCGAAGCCGGGGTCGTCCATCGGCTCATCGGCCGGCGGCTCGAAGCCGGGGTCGTCCCCCGCGGCGCCGTCGTCATCCGCCATGGGCTCGTCGG
>CAISKG010000125.1 GCA_903885855.1 uncultured Planctomycetaceae bacterium | reverse complement strand
GTGCGTTCCGGCCGCGCTCGCCGCGCGCCTCGCGGTCACCGCCCCGCCCCGCGCGGTCGCCCGGGCCGCGGTCCGCGCCGCCGCGCTCGCCGGCCCCACGGTTGCCGGTGTTGACCGACAGATCCCAGATGGCCCGGTGCAGGCCGGCGCCGGCGGGCGCGGGGATCCTGCCGATCGTGGCGCCGCTGACGTCCCTGATCTCGAGCGTCACCTCCCCCGCCTTGGCCGGCAGGGCGTAGAAGAGGCTCGCGCCGGCGGGAGGGTTCTCCCCCACGAAGCGCCGGTTCGTGCGCCCGCGCGACGGCTCGCGGCGCCAGCGGATCGCGGTGGCGGGCCGGTAGAGCACCGGCGCCCCGGCGACGTGCTCGGCGGCGAACTGGTGCAGCGGGGTGATGTCGGCGATCCACAGGCTGCGGCCGTGCGTGGCCACGACGACGTCGCCGTTGGAGGGATGGAAGGCCAGATCGTGCACCGCCACGGTGGGGAGGTTCGTGTTGAGCCGGTTCCACCGGCCGCCCCGGTCGGCGCTGGCGAAGAGCGCGAATTCCGTCCCCACCAGCAGCACGTTCTCGTTGAAGGGGCTCTCCCGCAGGCAGCGCGTCGATCCCCAGGGGAGATTGCCGCGGATCGGCTTCCAGGTCCGGCCGAAATCCTCCGAGACGAACACGTAGGGATCGTCGTCGTCGGAGCGGTGGCCGTCGAGGCAGACGTAGACCCGGCCGTCGGCGAAGCGCGAGGGCTCGATCGTCGCCACCCAGCGCGGCGCCGGGAGATCGAGGTTCTTCCCGATCTCGCTCCACTCCCGGCCGCCGTCGCGCGTCACCCACAGCGCGCCGTCGTCGGTGCCGACGTAGAGCACGGCAGGATTCCGCGGCGACTCGGCCAGTGCCGTGGCGGAGCCGCGCTTGGTGAGCGTGATCTCGGGCGAGATGCGCTCCAGGTTCGCGCCGCGGTCGAGGGAGCGGAAGACGAAGTTGCCGGCGGCGTAGAAGATGCGCGAATTGGCCTGCGAGAGGATGAAGGGGGTGTTCCAGTTGAAGCGGTAGGCCGGCGTGCCCTCCGGCGCCTGCGCCCGGATCGAGGCCCGCTCGCCGGTCTTCATGTGGCGCCTCCCCATGGCGCCGTCCTGGCTCGTCCAGTAGACGAGGTGTGGATCGGCCGGATCGATCTGGCAGCGGAAGCCGTCGCCCCCGCCCACCGAGAGCCAGTCCTCGTTCACCGGCCCGCTGCCGGCGAGCCCCAGCGACGGCCCGCCCCAGGTGCCGTTGTCCTGGAGGCCGCCGTAGACGGCGTAGGGGTGCGTGGGGGCGATGGCAACGTGGTAGAACTGCCCCAGCGCCAGCGTGTTGAGGTGATCCCAGCGCGCCCCGCGGTCGTGGGTCGTGTACACGCCGCCGTCGACGCCGATGATCATGTGGCGGCCGTCGCGGGGATCGATCCACAGCGCGTGGCCGTCGGCGTGGACGCCGCGGCCGAGCCGCGGCTCGAAGGTGACGCCGCCGTCGCTCGAGGCGTACTGCGAGACGCCGAGGAGATAGAGGCGCTGCGCGTCGGAGGGATCGACGCGGATGACGCTGAAGTACATCGGGCGGGAATGGACGCTGTTGACGCGCGTCCAGCTCTCGCCGCCGTCGGTCGACTTGTAGATCCCGCCGTATTCGAAGCCCTTGGCCCCCTGCTGATCCTGGACGTTGGCGGCCTGCCCACCGAGCGAGGCGGTGTAGGGGCGCGGGGGGAGGGGGCGGTTCTCGACGACGACGTCGATCTCCTTCACCTCGGTGGCACGCGCCACCTCGAAGCGGACGCTGTCGCCGGCCTTGCGATCGCGCAGGGCGGCGATCACCACCCGGTAATCGGTCGCCGGCTGCCCCGCGACGGCGCGCACGACGTCCCCCTTGAGGATCCCCGCCTTGGCCGCCGGGCCGTTCTCGGTCACCGACACGATCCGCGCCCCGCCGCCCGGCACGTCCTCGCCGGTGATGCCGACGAAGGTGGGCGATTCCTGCGTCGCCCCGCGCCCGCGCCCGCCCCCCGGCCGCTCGCCGAGGACCAGGTCGATCGCGCGGGCCTCCCCGGCCCGGACGACCTTCAGCTTCACCGTCTCACCGACGGCGCGGCCGGCGACGTCCTCCGCGATCGCCTCCCACGACTCCGGCTTGGCGCCGTCGAACTCCACGATCCGGTCGTCGACCTCGAGCCCCGCCTTGGCGGCCGGGCCGTCGGCGGTCAGCTGCCCCACCATGACGCCGTCGTCGATGTCCTCGCCGCTGGCCCCCATCCAGGCACCCCGCCCCCCCGAGCCGGGGCGCGGCGCCAGCGTGAACTCGAAGGTGCGCGTGTCGGCGCCGCGCACGATCACGGCGCTGGCGGTGTCGCCCGGCTTCTTCCCGCGGAGGATGTCGAGGATCTGGTCGAAGTCGGCGATGGGGGTGTCGGCGAAGGTCTCGACGACGTCGCCCGGCAGCATGCCGGCGCGCGCCGCGGGGCTCTTGGGGTAAACCTGCGTGACCAGCGCCCGGCCGTCGCGGTTCTCGCCGACGGCGCCCCACAGCACGGGGAGCGGCTGGGGCCCCTTGCCGATGTTCTCGCAGTCCACCACGGCGAAGACGACGTTGGGATCCTTGCGCCACCAGTCGATGCCGATCCGCCCCAGGGCGCTGGTCGGCAGCCCCTTGGTGAGCTTGCGCCAGGTGGCCCCGCCGTCGGTCGACTTGTAGAGCCCGCTGCCGGCGCCCCACTTGCGGATCGGGTCGTAGCCGCCGTAGCCCTCGCGCAGCGGGATCTCGCTCCCCGGCCAGCTGTCGAAACCGTCGCGGAGCCGCTCCCAGGCGGCCACGATCAGCGTCTCGGGGTCGGCGGGGTGCATCTGCATGTCGATGACGCCGGTGCGTTCGTCGACGAAGAAGCAGCGCTGCCAGGTGGCGCCGCCGTCGGTGGTCTTGAAGACGCCGCGCTCCTCGTTGTCGCCGTACAGCCGCCCCAGCGCGCCCACGTAGACGACGTCGGGATTCGTGGGGTGGATGACGATCTCGCCGATCTGGTAGGAGCGCTTGAGCCCCATGTGCTTCCAGGTGCGGCCGCCGTCGGTCGACTTGTAGACGCCGTCGCCGTAGCTGACGGAATTGCGCGGGTTGTTCTCGCCGGTGCCGACCCACACGACCTCCGGGTGGCTGCGCGAGACGGCGACGGCCCCGATCGCCACCGTGCTCTCGCGGTCGAACTGGTGGGAGAACGTGACGCCGTCGTTGACGGTCTTGATCAGGCCCCCGGAGGCGGTCGCCGCCCAGAAGGTGCTCGGGTCGGCCTCGTTGACGGCCAGATCGACGATCCGCCCGCTCATGTTCGCCGGGCCGATGCTCCGCCAGCGGATGCCCGCCAGCCATTCCGGAGGGATCACGCCCGACCAGGCCTGCGGCTTCGCCTCCGCGGCCGGCGGCGCGGGGGCGGCCCCGGGCGCCGTGGCCTCGGGGG
>CAISKG010000124.1 GCA_903885855.1 uncultured Planctomycetaceae bacterium | reverse complement strand
CGCCGGCTCCGACGCCGCGGCCGATCCGGCGGCGCTGGCCGCGGCGGCCGGCGCCAGGATCCGGGCCGATCTCGCCGACGAGATGGCCAAGGCGGGCCCGGCGGAGCAGGCGCAGCTCGACGCCGCGGTGGCCGACGGCGTCCGTCGGCTCGGCAGCCCGTGGTTCCGGTTCTTCATGGCCCACGATCCGTCCACCGATCTGGCCAAGGTCACCTGCCCGGTCCTGGCGCTCGTCGGCGAGAAGGACGTGCAGGTCGCACCGTCGCTCAATCTGCCGCCGCTCCGCGCGGCGCTCGCGGGCAACCGCGACGCCACGGTGGAGGAGGTCGCCGGCGTCAACCACCTCTTCCAGACCTGCACCACCGGCGGCGTGAGCGAGTACGACCGGATCGAGGAGACCTTCGCCCCGGCGGCCCTCGATCGGCTCCGCGACTGGCTCGTGGAACGCCTCCGGGCGAAGTGATCGAGCGCCGGGAAAAAGGTGGCCGGCACCTTTTCCTCACAGCCAGCGCGACAGCGGGCCGCCGGCGGCGGCGAGGCGGTCGACGCGCGCCGTCACGGCGGGATCCTCCACGACCGCCGGCGCATGGTGCGGCTTGATGCGGGCGTCGATCACCAGCGGGCCGCGGCAGCCCCAATGCTTCTGCCGTACCGTCGCCCCGGCGCCGTGGACGTCGGCCGCGGGATTCGAGCGGGTGAAGGTGGTCCAGAGGAAGTTCTCGAGGGAGGCCGCGGCGAAGGCGGGATCGTCGCACACCACCACGAGCGGCCAAGGGTCGAGCTCGTCGGACGTCGCCAGCGCCGCGCAGAGCCGCTCGACGTCGGCCCCCCAGGGGGCCTCGGCCGCCCCGGCCCAGATCGCGGCGTCGCCCGCCTGCTCGAGGCGCGGGCGAGGTTCGATCGCCGGCCCGCGCACTGCGATCACCCCCGGGAGGCAGAGGTGCGGGTCGGCGAAGCCCGCCGGGAGCGGGAGGCGCTCCGGCAGCGCCCGGCCGCAGGCACGCCGGGCCGGCCCACGGGCGGCCACGACGAGTTTCGAGCCCTCGTTCATGCCGCTGCCGGAGTAGTCGAGGGTGTCGATCGTGGTCTCGGTGTGGAAGTGGCAGTCGCGCCGCCAGTCGACCTCCTCGAGCAGCCGGGCCAGGAAGGGCTCGATGTCGTGGGCGTCGAGCCCCGGCGTGGCACCGCCATCGACGATGAACAGGTACTTCGCCAGCGACAGCTGCCCCTGGCCGAGGATGCTCGAGGCCTGGGTGAGGAGCTCCGCCGGCCGGCCGGCGCGGCGCCACGGCTGGTAGCGCTCGCTCCCCACCGCCAGGAGGAGCGGATGGACGCCGGCGGCGTCGACGGCGTGCACGCTCCGCACGCCCGGCAGCACGGTCGGGATCACCGGTCCGGTGAGCTCGTGGACGAGCCAGCCGAACATCGTGTCTTCCTGGGGCGGCCGCCCCACCACCGTCATCGGCCAGATCGCCCCGGGGCGGTGCGACACGCGCTCCACACGCAGGGCCGGGAAGTCGTGGCGCCGCGCGTAGTAGCCGAGGTGGTCGCCGAAGGGGCCCTCCGGCTTGGGGTGCGGGAGGATCGTGCCCTCGATGACGAAGTCGGCCTCCGCGTAGACCGCCGGCCGGCCGGGCACCGCGATCATGGGGATCCGGTGGCCGGCGAGGGCGCCGGCGAAGGTGAGCTCCGAGAGCCCCTCCGGCAGCGGCATCATCGCGGCCACCGTGTAGGCCGGGGTGCCCCCCACCGTGATCGACACGCGCAGCGGCTCGCCACGCTCGAGGGCCCGGGTGTGGTGGACGCCGATGCCGCGGTGGATCTGGTAGTGGAGGCCGACCTCGCCGTCGGGGGCGTAGTCGTTGCCCGCCAGTTGGACCCGGTACATGCCGAGGTTCGAACGGCGCGTGCCGGGGGATCCCGGCTCCTCGGTGTAGACGCACGGGAGCGTCATGAAGGGGCCGCCGTCGCCCGGCCAGCAGACCACCTGCGGCAGCTCGGACAGCGCGATCGGGCAGGCCCGCGACGGCCCGCGGCGCACGCGGCGCGGGAGCATCGTGAGCGCGTCGAGCGGCGCCCGCCAGTAGCGCCAGGGGCGCGTGGCGGCCGCGGCCGGGTCGACCTTCAGCTCCACGAGGCGGCGGACGCGGTCGATGGTGTCGGCGAAGATGCGTTCCACCCGGGAGCGCGTGCCGAAGAGGTTCACGAGCACCGGGAAAGCGCAGCCGCGCGGCCGGGAGAAGAGCACCGCCGGCCCACCGGCGCGGTACAGCCGGCGCTGGATCTCGGCGATCTCGAGGTGCGGATCGACCGGCTCGTCGCAGACCACCGCCGCGCCCTCGCGGCGCAGGGCCTCGACGCAGGCGGCGAGCGTGCGGAATCCCATGGGTGAGGCGTTTTCCGGGGGGACGGATCAACCCGGAATCCTAGGCGCCTCGGCCGGACCGTGCGCCCCGGGAGCCCCCCACCAGCTCCACCAGCCGCGCCGCGAGGTCGCTCGCCGCCCCGGCCTGGGCCGAGAGCTGCGCCGACGCGGCCGCGGTCTCCACCGCCGAGGCGGCGTTGGCGGTGGTCACGTCGCCGATCTGGCCGATGGCGGTGGTGATCGAGCGCAGCCCCTCCTCCTGCCGCACCGTGGCCGCGAGGAGCTCGCCGAGCAGCGTGTCGAGCTCGCGGTTGCGGGAGCGGATGCGGTCGAAACGCTCGCCGACCACCGTGCCGAGCGACTCGGCCTCGCGGCTGGCGGTGCGCGAGCGCTCGATGAGCTCGTCGCTGGAGCGGGTCGCGGCGGCGCAGCGGCGGGCGAGGTTGCGCACCTCGTCGGCCACCACCGCGAATCCGGCGCCGTGCTCGCCGGCCCGGGCCGCCTCCACCGCGGCGTTGAGGGCCAGAAGATTCGTCTGGAAGGCGATCTCGTCGATCGTCTTGATGACCGCCGACACGCCGTCGGCGGCGCCGCGCGAGGCGACGAGCGAGGCCTCCATCCGCTCCATCTCCGCGGCCCCCGCCTCCGCCTCGCCGCGGGCCGCGGCCGCCTGCGTGCTCGACGCCTCGGCCGTGCGCCGGTTGGCGGCGGTTTGGGAGGCGATCTCGCGCAGCGACGCGCCGGTTTCTTCGATCGCCGCGGCCTGCTCCTGGGCGCCGTCGGAGAGGGCCGAGCCCTCCTGCGCGATCTGCGCCACGGCGGAGACGGTGTCGCGCGAGCCCTCGTGGAGCCGGCCCGACACCTCGAGCAGCTCCGTGGCGATGCGCCTGGCCGTCCACCAGAGCACGCCGGCGAGGAACGCGGCCAGGCCGATCCCCGAGGCGGTGAGGCGGAAGGTCTCGGCCGACGCGCCGCCGCTGATCGTCGCCTCCGGCACGCCGACGACGAGCTGCCAGGGGCGCCCGATGCCGTGCGCCGTCACCGGCACGCTCACCAGCCGCGCCGGGCCGTCGATGAAGTCGGTGCGGCCGGTGCCGACGGCGATGCCGTCGCCGCCGGCGCCGCGCACCAGCCGCGCCACCGAGCCGTCCTCGTCGGCGAGGCGGCCGCCGACGCGCGAAGGATCGGGATGGGCGACGATCCGCCCGTCGGCCGAGACGAGGATCGCCCGGCCGGCGCCGTCGTAGGGGCGAATCCCCCCCACCACGTCGGTGAGCGTCGCCAGGTCGAGGTCGAGGCCGACGATGCCGACGAACGTGCCGCCGACCTCGACGGGCGCCACCAGCGACGTCATCAGCACCTGCCTCCCCGCCACGGGGTAGAGGTAGGGCTCGATCCAGGCGTCGCGCCGCGTGGCACGGGGGACGAGGTAGTAGTCGCCGTTGCCCGGCACCTCGTAGTCGACCAGGGGCTCGAGCCGCAGCGTGCCGTCGCCGCGGTTCCAGTAGGGCACGAAGCGGCCCGTGGCGTCGTGGCCGGGGGTGCCGGCGAACTCGGCGTCGCGGCCGTCGAAGGCGCCGGGCTCCCAGGCGGTGTACAGGGCGAGCGCCTGGGGCGTCTCGGCGAGGGCCCGCTCGATCATCGCCGTCGCCTGGCGCCGGTCGACGCCGCCCGACGCCTGGGCGCCTGAGAGCGCGGCGGCGAGCGTCCGCGGCACGGCGAAGGAGCGGTCGATGAGGTCGTTGACCTGCTCCGCGCACAGCACGCCCACCTCCCGGGCCCGCTCGGTGGCCTCGCGCGTGGCCTCGAGCCGCGATCCCCGGAGGATCCAGGCGAACGCCGCCAGCGAGATCGCCAGGGTGGCGATCACGACCGGCACGATGAGACGGGAGGCGAGGGGGAGGCGGCGCACGGCGTTCACCGGGGAGGGGAGATCGTGGAATTGTGGCTCGCCGCGGCCGCCCAGGGACGGCCGCGGGGGCCCGTCCGACCGCGGCGGCTGGGAAAAACGTGCCGGTCGTAGCGGCCGTGCGGCGCGCGAGGGTCGTGCCGGGAGGCCGCCGCCGCGTAGCATGGCGGCGGCGGGGCCCGGCCGGACGGCACGGGTCGCCGCCGTTTCCGCCCATCCCCGGAGTCGCACGCATGGTCAGGATCACCACCACCTACGAGGGCGGCCTCCGCTGCCGCGCCGTCCACGGCCCGTCCGGCACGACGCTCGTCACCGACGCCCCGGTCGACAACCACGGCAAAGGGGAGAGTTTCTCCCCCACGGACCTCGTCGCCACCGCGCTGGGGGCGTGCATGATGACGATCATGGGCATCGTCGCCGAGCGCCACTCCATCGATCTGCGGGGGATGAAGGTCGAGACCACCAAGGTGATGACCGCGACGCCCCCGCGGCGCATCGCGTCGCTGCGCACGACGATCACCGTGCCCCTCCCGGCCGACCACCCCCAGCGCGCGCTCCTCGAGCAGGCGGCCCTTTCCTGCCCGGTCCACGGGAGCCTCCATCCCGACGTCGAGGCGCCGATCGAATTCGTCTGGAAGGGCTGAGCGAGCGCGTGCCCCGGCCCCGGCCCAGCGCCGGGCCGGAATCCCCGCCGGCGAGTGCCATGGCCGACCTCTTCTCCGCATCGAGAGCCGCCAACGTCGCCCGGGCCGCGCCGCTGGCTGCGCGGATGCGGCCGCGCCGTCTGGCCGATTACGTGGGGCAGGAGCACCTCGTCGGCCCGGGAAGGCTGCTCCGCCGCCTCATCGAGTCGGACCGGCTCGGCTCGGTGATCCTCCACGGCCCGCCGGGCACCGGCAAGACGACGCTCGCGGAGATCATCGCCCGGGAGACGCGGCGCCGGTTCGTGGAGCTCTCGGCGACCGCGGCGGGGGTGAAGGAGGTGCGCGAGGTCCTCGACGCGGCGCGGCGCCGCCTCGAGGACGACGGCCAGCACACCTGCCTGTTCGTCGACGAGATCCATCGCTTCAACAAGGCCCAGCAGGACGTGCTCCTCCCCGACGTGGAGCAGGGGACGGTGGCGCTGGTGGGCGCGACCACGCAGAATCCCTCCTTCGCCCTCACCACGGCGCTGGTCAGCCGCAGCCGGCTGTTCGCCCTCGAGCCGCTCACCGCCGCGCAGGTGGCGACGATCCTCGAGCGCGCCGTCGCCGATCGCGAGCAGGGGCTCGGCGGCGCCGAGGTGACGATCGCCGCCGACGCCCTCGCCTTCCTCGCCGAGTCGGCCGACGGCGACGCGCGGCAGGCCCTCGGCGCGCTCGAGGTGGCGGTGCTCTCCGAATCGCGCCGGCCGCTCCACGTCGAGTTGGCCCTGGCCCGGGAGAGCGTGCAGCGCAAGGCCGTCGCCTACGACTCGGGCGACACCCACTACGACTGCGCCAGCGCCCTCATCAAGAGCATCCGCGGGAGCGACGCCGACGCCGGGCTGTATTGGCTGGCGCGGATGCTCGAAGGGGGGGAGGAGCCGCGCTTCCTGGCGCGGCGGCTGGTGATCCTCGCCAGCGAGGACATCGGCAACGCCGATCCGCGGGCGCTGGTGGTGGCCGTGGCGGCGATGCAGGCGACCGAGTTCGTGGGGCTGCCGGAATGCCAGCTCACGCTCGCCCAGGCGGTGACGTACCTGGCGCTGGCCCCCAAGAGCAACGCCTGCACCACGGCGATCGCGGCGGCGCGGCGCGACGTCCGCGAGCGCGGGGTGATTCCCGTGCCGCGTCACCTGCGCGACCGCCATTCGGCCTCGTCCCGGGCCTTCGGCCGCGGCGCGGGCTACCGCTACGCGCACGATCATCCCGACGCGATCGTCGCCCAGGATCACCTCGGCGTGGAGAAGTGCTACTACGAGCCGACCGACCGGGGCGAGGAACGCGAACTCGCCGTCCGCCTGGCCGAGATCCGCCGCCGGCTCTCCGGGGGGAACGCCGACGCGGACCCCGCCGGAGACGGGGAGGAACCGTCGTTGTGAGCCGCGCGTCGCGCGAACTAGGATGGTCGCCCCGGGGCCGTGCCCTGGCGGCGGGTGGCGGGGGCCCGCGACCGAGGCCGATCGATCACCGCCATCCTCCCGCGTCCGGCATCCGATGAGCGACCACCACCACCAGGCTCCGCCCGCCGCCGGGCAGGGCACGACCGATCCGCAGCCCTCGGGCGAAGGGGAATCCGCCGGCCGCCTGCGCTGGCTGGTGCGGGCGATCGAGCTGGGCATCGTGGCCTACGACCTGGTGGCGCTGGTGCTGATCTTCCTCTCCGCCAGCCGCAGCCGGGGCGTCGACGCCGTCCTCGTGGCGATCACGGCACTGGTCATCACGCCGCTCCTCCTCGGCTCGCGCCGCGGCGCCCTCGAACGCCTGCGCCGCATCACCCCCCCCGAAGGCCGCGACGGGACCCCGCCCGCCGGCGGCGCGTGAGCCCGCGTTCATGGCAGGCACCGCGGCGAACGACGACGACTCGACCCCGCGGCCGGCGGCCGACGTCGCGGCGCTGCCCTTCGCGCGCGCTTCGTGGGTGCTCCTCGACTGGGGCGCCAGCGCCTTCTCGACGATCTCGATCACGCTGCTGGTGGCCTACGTCGAGAAGGTGGCTTTCAAGGACGCGCCCTGGGGGGTGTCGGGCGGCGTCGTGTGGGCGTGGACGCTCGCGGCCGGGATGCTCGTGACGGCGGTCGTGGCCCCGTTCCTCGCGGCGTGGGCCGATCGCCGCCGGGCCCACCGGGCGGCGCTGGTGGGGAGCATCCTCCTCGGCTGCGCCGGGGCGTTCCTCCTCGGCGGCCTGCCCCCGAGCGCGCGGGTGGGGATCGTGGCCGGCGTCGTGCTGGGGGCCGTCGGATTCGATCTGGCGGCGATCTTCACCGGCAGCCTCCTGCCGCGCATCGCCCGCGGTGCGGAGGCCGACCGGCTCTCGGCGCTGGGCTACGCGGCCGGCTACGCCGGCGGGGCGCTGGCGCTCCTGGCGGCGCTGCAGGTGTACGCCGCGCGCGACCGACTCGGGCTCGACGCGGCCGGCGCCCTGCGCGCGGCCTTCGTGATCATGGGGGCGTGGTGGCTCCTCTTCTCGCTGCCGTCGTTCTTCGCCCGCTACGGCACGGCCGGCGACGGCGGGCATTCGGCCTCCTCGGCCGGCGAGCTGGCCGCCTTCGCCCGGGAACTCGCCCGGGGCAGGGGGGCCGGGAAGGGCGTCGGCGCCGTGCTGGCCGGATCGGTGCTCCTGCTGGGCGCGATGCAGACGGCGATCGCGCAGTTCTCGAGCGTGGCCCTCGAGGAATTCTCGCTCGAGGCCGACCAGCTGGTGTGGCTCGTGCTCCTGGTGCAGGCGGTGGCCCTGCCGGGGGCGCTGGTCGTGGGATGGCTGTCCACGAGCCGCGGGCGGTCGTTCGCGCTGGGGGTGGCGCTGGCGGGGTGGGTGGCGGTGTTCGTGCTGGGGTGGTTCGTGCGCACGACCGGCCAGCTGTGGGCGCTGGCGGTGCTCCTGGCGCTCGTCCTCGGCGGCGCGGCCAGCGTGATCCGTGCCGCCGTCGCGGTGCTCGCGCCCCCCGGCCGCTACGGCACCACCTTCGGGCTGCTCAACGTCGGCTCGAAGCTCGCCGGCAGCCTGGCGAGCCTCGTCTTCGGATGGGTCTACCAGCTCACCGGCCACCCGCGCTCGGGGCTGCTCGCGCTGTTGGTGCAGATCGCCGTGGGCTGGTGGCTCGTGGCGCGGGCCGGCGGCGCGGCGCTCGACCAGGCCGGCGGCGCGGCGGAGAAGGACGGGCCGGCATGCGGTGCGTGATCCAGCGCGTCAGCCGGGCGGCGGTGGCGATCGACGGCGTCGAACGCGGCGCGATCGGCCGCGGGCTCATGCTCCTGGTGGGGGTCGAGGAGGGGGACGCGGCCGCCGACGCCGATTGGCTGGCGGAGAAGGTGGCGCGGATGCGCGTCTTCCCCGACGACGAGGGCAAGATGAACCGCAGCGTCGTGGACGTGGACGGCGGCCTCCTGGCGGTGAGCCAGTTCACGCTGCTGGCGAGCACCCAGCGCGGCAACCGCCCCGGATTCGCCCGGGCGGCTCGGCCGGAGGAGGCGGTGCCGCTCTACGAGCGGTTCCTCGCGGCGCTCGAGCGCGAGTCGGGGCGGCCGGTGGCCCGGGGCGTGTTCGCCGCCGACATGCAGGTGAGCCTCGTCAACGACGGGCCGGTGACGATCCTCGTCGATTCGCGGCGCCGGGAATGACCGGCGGCCCCGGGTTCCCCGGCTGCCCGGGAGGGAAAAGCCCGCCGTTTCCCCGCCCCCGGATTGTGCTAGACTTCGGCTCTCGCACCCCGCGGTGGCTGTAGCTCAGTTGGTTAGAGCACTAGATTGTGATTCTAGGGGTCGCGGGTTCGAGTCCCGTCAGCCACCCTTCGCCGGCCCCCTGCTGCCGGCTTTCCCGGCGCCGTCCCCGTCCCGGTTCCGTCCCGATTCCGGACCGGCGGAGAAGTGCCCGCCTCCCCCGCCGGGGCCGTTCCCAGCCGCCGACGCCGG
>CAISKG010000123.1 GCA_903885855.1 uncultured Planctomycetaceae bacterium | reverse complement strand
TGCTCTCGGGGAAGGTCGATTGCGAGGGCTGGGACGCCATCAGCCTGCTCACGCAGCGTCGGCGCGGGCATTTCGACACGCTCGATGCGCGTCGCTCGAAGGCGCGCGATGCCGTCGCCGCGAGCCAGCGGGCCGACCGCCGCCACGATGAAACGCGCGAGGAGATCGGGCGCCGCCTCGCGGCCGGTGACTTCCTGGGCGCCCAGCACCTGCGCCGGGAGGTTCGCGACGAGGGGGCCGACGCTCCCCTCGCGTCGGCGGACCTGGAACGCCTGGGGCGCGGACTCGCCGCAGCGAAGGCCTGGGCGGACGCGGCGAGCGTGCTCGACGAATATGTGCAGTCGTGCCCCTTCGGCTCCGACGGCGTGCGGCTGCTCGTGGCCCGGATCCGCGTGGCCCATCTCGACGACCCCGCGGGCGCGCTTGCGGCGCTCGACGGCATCGACGGGGACGCGCTCTCGCCGGAGGAAGCGGCCCTGGCGGCCAAGATCGCCGCCACGTGCCGGCGAATGACCGGCCCCGGCAGGCCGGGGGGCTGACGGGGGCTGCGAAGGGAGGGCGGCGCCGGCGCGGCCTGCGGTGGCCGGCAGAGCCGCCGCGATCGGAAAACTCCAGCCCACCCCGGGGGCGGGTCGATGGAGGGGGCGACGGACCGCCTGCCCCACGGAGGTCGTGCCCCTCCGGGCGGCGGCGGGCAGCGCCCAGGGAAACCGGACCGTGCCCCGACGCTTGCCACGCCCGGCCGTGGCGCTGGTGCTGTTCGCCGTGGCGGTCCTCGGGCCCGTCGCCCCTGCGTGCGCCTGGCAGCAGGAGGGGGCCGACGGCCGCACGCGCGGGCGGATCCTCGAGTTTCCCAATCTCGGGCCGATTCCCGGCGCGACGACCCCGTCGCTCGGGCCCGGCCCCGGAGCGTTCGACGATCCCGCCGCCCCCTCCGCGCAGGTCATCGGGGGCCGGAGGCGATCGAGCGTCCTGCCCCGCGACCGCGCGGCCGGGGCGCTGGCCCGCGGCACGACCTCCCGCGGCATGCGCCTCCCCGAGCCGCTCCCCGCCCCGGCGGCGCGCCTGCCCGGATTGGCCCTGGGCACCTCCGCCCTCGACCGGCGCCTCGCCGAGGACCCCGGGCCCGCCGGCGGGCTCTCCTACGACGCGGCGCTGGATCGGATGATGGGCTCGAATCTCGACATCCGCGCCCTCCGCCACGAGCTCACGCAGGCCGACGCCGACATCCTCACCGCCGGCCTGCGCACCAATCCGCTGGTGTACGTCGACAGCCAATTCATCCCCTACCGTCCCTTCGGCAGCGACAACCCGGGCGGGCCGACGCAGTACGACGTCAATCTCACCCTGCCGATGGACGTCTCGGGCAAGCGGAAGTCGCGCACGGTCGTGGCCCGCGTGGCACGCAGCGCCCTGGAAGCGCAGTTCCAGGACGTCGTCCGCCGCCAGATCGGCAACGTGGCCACCGCCTGGGTGGGGCTCCAGGCGACACGGATCGAGCTGTTGGCCGCCGAGGCGGCGCTGCGGCAGCAGGAGGCGCTGCTGGTCGAGGCAGCGCGGGACGCCGGCGGCGAGAGGCCGAACGCCCCCTCGCGGCGCCGCCTCGCCCGCGAGATCGAGCGCACCCGCGCCCTCGTGGCCGACGCCCGCGAGGCCTTCGAGGACTCCCAGGAGACGCTCGCGGTGCTCCTCGACATCCCGCCGGCGGAGACGGCCTCGCTCGTCCCCTCGGGAAGCCTGCGCGTCGAGGCGCCGGCGGCGCCCGAGCTCGACGAGCTGCTGCGCCTCGCGGCGGGCTGCCGCCCCGATCTCCGCGCGGTGCGACTGGGGGTGGAGCGGGCGCGGGCCGAGGTCGACCTGCAGCGCTCCTCCCGCTTCGACGACGTCTACCTGTTCTACGATCCCTTCACCGCCCAGGATCTCCGCCCCTACGGCCACGGCACCTCGACGAGCTGGGCGGTGGGGCTGACCTTCTCCGTGCCGCTGTTCAACCGCAACCAGGGCAACGTGGCCCGCGCGGAGAGCAACGTCGGCCAGTCGCGCACCGAGGCGGCGGCCGTCGAGCGGCGCGTGGCGGCGGAGGTGCGCCTCGCCGAGCGCGAATACCGCTACGCCCGCGAGGCCCTGGAACGGATCGACTCGGTCGTCTTTCCCGAGGCCGAGGCGGCCCTCGCCCAGGCCCAGGCCGAGTACGCCGCCGGCACCATCGGCTTCGACGATCTCCGCGACGAACTCGAGGACGCGGCGGCCGTCGCCCGGGCGCGCCGCGAGGCGTTGGTGCGCTTCCGCCGCGCGATGCTCGACCTCAATACCGCGGTGGGGATGCGGATCCTCCCCTGACCGCGGGGCCGTGGGCGGGCCTCAGGGGGCGGAACGGGCCTCGAGTTCCGCCCAGCGCTCCATGGCCTCGTGGATGCCGCCGTCGATCGCCTGGAGCCGCGCCGTGTCGCCGGCGAGTTCGGCGGCGGGGCGGCGGTAGTAGTCCGGCTCGCCCATCCGGGCGAGGATCGTCGCCCGCTCCCCCTCGAGGGCCTCGATACGGTCGGGGAGCGACGCCAGTTCCTGCTGCTCGCGGTAGGAGAGGCGGCGCCGCACGGGGGGAGCCTCGGGCGTGGCCTGCCGCTGCGGCTCGCGCTTCGGCGGCCCCGTCGGCTCCGGCGCCGCCACGCGCCGGCCCGCCCAGTCGGACCAGCCGCCCGCATGCTCGCGCACCGCGAAGCCGCCGGCGGCTTCGGGCTCGAAGACGAGCGTCGAGGTGACGACGTTGTCGAGAAACGCCCGGTCGTGGCTGACGACGAGCACCGTCCCGCCGAACTCGCACAGCCGCTCCTCGAGCATCTCGAGCGTCTCGGTGTCGAGGTCGTTGGTGGGCTCGTCGAGGACGATGACGTTGGCCGGCTTGGCGAAGAGCTTCGCCAGGAGCACGCGGTTGCGCTCGCCGCCGGAGAGCAGTCGGACCGGTGTCCGGGCCCGCTCCGGGGTGAAGAGGAACTCCTTCAGGTAGCCCACGACGTGGCGCGGGACGTCGCCCACCTTCACCGTGTCGTAGCCGTCGCCGACGTTGTCGGCCACGCTCGCCTCGCCGTCGAGGCGGTCGCGGAGCTGGTCGAAGTAGGCGATGCGCAGGTTCGTCCCCAGGCGCACCCGCCCCGAGTCGGCCGGCAGGCGACCGAGCAGCACCGACAGCAGCGTCGTCTTGCCCGCCCCGTTGGGGCCGATGATGCCGATCCGGTCGCCGCGGGTCACCGTCGCGGTGACGCCGCGGAGCACCGGCCGGCCGCCGCGCGACACGGCCACCCCCTCGAGCGCCGCCACCAGCGTGCCGCTGCGCTCCGCCTCCTGGATGACGAGATTCGCCCGCCCCTCGCGCTCGCGCCGTCCGGCGCGCTCGCGCCGCATCGCTTCGAGGGCCCGCACGCGTCCTTCGTTGCGGGTGCGGCGCGCCTTGATGCCGGTGCGGATCCAGACCTCCTCTTCCGCCAGGCGCCGGTCGAAGAGGGCGTCGCGCTTCTCCTCCGCCTCGAGCACCGCCTCGCGCCGCTCGAGAAAGGTGGCGTAATCGCACGACCAGTCGAACAGCCTCCCCCGGTCGATCTCCACGATCCGCTCGGCCACGCGCCGCAGGAAGGCGCGGTCGTGCGTCACGAACACGACCGCGCCCGGGAAGCGGATGAGCTGCTCCTCGAGACGGCCGATGGCGTCGATGTCGAGATGGTTGGTGGGCTCGTCGAGGAGGAGCAGATCGGGCTCGGCGACCAGCGCCCTGGCGAAGAGCACGCGGCGCTGCATGCCCGTGGAGAGGGTCTCGAAGACCGCGTCGCCGTCGAGGCCGGTGCGCGAGAGGATGCGCTCGGTGGCCTGGTCGCGGCGCCAGTCGGCCGGGGTGCCGTCGCCCTCGGGGGCCCGGTCGCGGTAGCCTGCCGCGATCACGTCGCGGATCGTCCCCGAGATACCCGTCGGCACGTCCTGCTCGAGCGCCGCGACCATCGTGCCGGGGGCGAAGCGCACCGTGCCGGAATCGGGTCGAAGCACGCCGGCGAGCAGGCGCAGGAACGACGACTTGCCGGCGCCGTTGCGCCCCACGAGCCCGACGCGCTGGCCGGCCTGGAGGTGGCAGGTGACGCCGTCGAGCAGCGGGGGCCCGGCGAAACCGAGCGACACGTCCTCGAGGCTCACGGCCGTCATGCGTGGAAAAGGCCTCGGAGGCGGGGCTGCCGCACGGTGCGGGGGAGGATGAGTATAGGCGGCGAGGGCACGCCGGATCGCTTGCCGATCTTGCCCGGCTTGCCGGGCCGGAAAAGTTTGCAGCGACCGCGCCCTTTTTCCCGATCCTCACTGTCGGAGTCCCGCGGTCACCCAGCGATCCATGACGCCGCGCATCCCCCCGCCACCACGACGCGTCGGCTGCCGTGCCCCGGTCGCCGCCGTGCTGTCGCTCTTCCTGGCTTCGGTGACCGCGCGCGCCCAGGTGTTCAGCCCGACGGGTGCCGACGCCGCGGCCTTCGATTTTTTCGTCGCGGCGCCGGCCGAGGCCCCGCCGGAGCAGGCCGCCGCCGCTTCGCCGCCGTCGCCTGGATTCTCCGGCCCCGACGCCCTCCCCTCCCCCGGCCTCTTCCCCGTCGACGGCGTGCTGGCGGCCACGCCGCTTTCCGGCGAGGGCGACGGCGCGGAGGGGGCGCCGGCGCAATACGTCGAGGAGGCGATCCGCGATCCGGCGGTGGCCGGCACCGCCCGGGCCCGCGCCCAGCGGGCCGCCGACGCCCGCCTGGGAGGGATTCCCCGGCCGCGCTACATCCCCGCCACCGACTTCGTGCCCCCCAAGGGGCTGATCCTCCACCAGTCGGATGCGGCCGCCGGGGAGTTTCCCTTCGCGCTGTCGATGAGCGGCTTCCTCCAGCTGCGCTGGCTCGAGTTCGCGCGTGGCGCCACCGAATGGACCAACGCCGCCGGCCGGCCGAACGACATCTACAACATCAACGCCATCAGCCTCAACCGCTACCTGATCATGTTCAAGGGCTACGCGGTGGACGAGCGCCTCATCTACGCCTTCGCGCTGTTCGGCACGTCGAACTCCGGCATCAACACCGGCGTCGCCCCGATCGGCATGGCGGGGTGGAAGTTCAGCGAGGCGGCCACCGTCGGCGCCGGCGTGACGATCGTGCCGGGCTCGCGCGAGTTCGTCGATCCCTCCCCCTGGACGATCGGCGTCGACCGGAGCATGGCCAACACCTTCTTCCGCCCCGGCTTCAGCCCCGGCGTGGCCTCGCTCGGCTCGCTCGCCGACGGCACCCTCCACTACCAGGCCGGCGTGTGGAATTCGATCGACGCCGGCGGGGCCAACGTGCTCCTGCGGCGCGGCACCAGCATGGCCTGGGCCGGCAACACCTGGTGGGAACCGCTGGCCCCCTTCGGCATGGGCTACTCCGACATGGAGATCCACGACCGCGCCGCCGTGCGCGTCGGCACCAGCGGCGTCTTCGCCCCCAGCACCCGCGCGCTTCCCGTGCCGGGCTTCAATCCGGAGAACACGATCGTACGCCTCTCCGACGGCACGCCGCTGGCCACCCAGGGGGCGCTGGGAGGCTCGTCGATCGTCGACCAGTTCAACTTCCGCCTGGCCACGATCGACGCCGGCTGGAAGTGGCGGGGGTTCTCGGCCAACGCCGAGTACTACGTGCGCTTCCTCGACCATTTCGTCGGCACGGGCCCCTTCGACCGCCCCTCGATCCTCGATCAGGGGGCCGCCGGCTACCTCGGCTGGTGCTTCCTCCCGCGCACCTGGGAGGTCTACGCCCGTTCGAGCGCCGTCACCGGCCCCTTCGGCAGCGGCACGGAGTACGGCGGCGGCTTCAACCGCTACATCAACGACTCGCGGCAGGGCCGGCTGACGCTCGAGGCCCTCTACCTCCTCCACAACCCCGCCCAGAACATCCTCTACCCCTACCGCGCCGGCTACACCGGCACCGCGATCCAGACGCAGTACGTCGTGGCGTTCTAGCTTTCCGTGGAAAAAGTCATCCATGACCTTTTTCCACGCGGGGGCACCCTGAAAAAGCCGAGGTTTTTCAGGGTGCCTGCCGCCGCATCCGGCGGCGGATCGCCGGGTGCCGAGCCTGCTTTCGGCCTGTGGAAAATGCCCTCCGTGGCCCCACCGGCTCACGAGCCCTTGTGGCTCACGAGCGGGCGCACCTCGCGCACCACCGCCGTGAGGTCGCGCTGGGCGCGCATCACGGCGCGGATGTCGCGGTAGGCGCTCGGGGCCTCGTCGACCATCCGCGCGGCGCGGCGCGCGTCGAACACCACGCCGTGCATTTCCCGCACGAGCCTCCGGGCGTCGATCCGCCCGGCCGCCTCCCCCCGCGCGAGCACGCGCCCCGCGCCGTGCGAGCTCGAGGCGAGGCTGTCGGGATGCCCGCGTCCCACGGTGTGGAAGCTCGCCGTGCCCATCGATCCGGGCACGAGCCCCGCCTGGCCGTCGGCCGCCGGCAGCGCCCCCTTGCGGTGGACGACGAGCTCGAGCCCGCCGTGGCGCTCGAGGGCCACGTGATTGTGGTCGCAGTCGATGACCGTCGCCTCGTCGAGCGCCGCCCCGAGGAGATCGGCGAGGATCGCCGCCGCCGCCGCCCGCATCCGCGCCCGGTTGCACCGCGCCCACGCCCGCGCCCAGGCCACGTCGGCCAGATACGCCCGCCCCGCCTCGGAGCCGGCGTCGAGCGCGGGAAGGGCCCCCGGCGCGGGCGCCGCCGACCGGGCCAGGTGCCAGGCGCTGATCGCCTGCCCCATGCCGCGCGAGCCGGAGTGGATCATGATCCACAGGGCCCCGTCCTGATCGGCCTGCAGTTCGAGGAAGTGATTGCCCCGGCCGAGCGAGCCGAGCTGCCAGCGTCCCTCGCGCCTCGCGGCGTGCGCCAGCCGCCCGTCGGAGAGCCCCTCCGGCTCGACCCCGGGGGGCAGCGTGTCGGGCACCGTCCCCGGCGCCCCCTTCATCGAAGGCACCGCCCGGGCCAGGCGCGCGAGCACCGTCGCGCCGAGGCGCGGATCGGAGGTGAGATCGGCGGCGGGCACGTCGAAGCGTGCCGCCGTCATCCCGCAGCCGATGTCGCCGCCGACGGCCGCGGGGTAGACGAGCCCGCCGGTGGCCAGCGCCACCCCCACGCACACCTCCCCGGCGCGGTGGACGTCGGGCATGACGGCCACACGGCGCACGTCGGGCGCCCGCGCGAGGCGCTCGATCGATCGGGCCACGTCGGTGGAGAGCGGGCCGGCCAGCCACGCGTGGACCGGCACGCCCTCCACCTCCGGCAGGTCACGATTCACCCCGGCACCTCCTCCCCGCCCGGCACGGCGAGATACTCGAAGAGGAGCGCGGGCGCGCGCTTCCGCGTGATGGCGCGGGCCACCTCGGCGCGGAAGCCCGGGGCGCGTGCCTTGAGCCGCTCGAGCACCGCGCGCGGCTCGGCCGGCGTCTCGCCCGGGGGGGAGCCGACGATCACGAGCAGCTGCGAGGCGTCGGGGGCGGGCACGACCCGCACGACATGGAGATCACGGAGACAGTCGTCGCCGCAGTCGCCGAGCACCGAGTGGAGGGTGTCGGCCACCTGGCGGCACAGTTGCAAATCCTTGCGGTCATGGGACGGGGCAGCGAATGGGTCGCGGCCCGAGGCGCCCGATCGACGGGACGCTCTGGAACGGTTGGCCATGGGATTCCTGGAAATCGGAGATGGAGCGAGGGCGCCCCGGGAAACAGCTCCGGGGATCGCCGAGCCGATGCGGCCGCTGCGGTCGCACGGAGCGACGGGGGCGGACCGACCTCGACCGGCCGCGGTTCGCCACGGCCGGCCGCACGAATGCCCCCCGGAGCCTGTCGTGCCATGGCGGCGCGCGCAGGGAATCACCGGGGAAAGCCGAAAGGATGGGCCGGGCGGGAGGCCGCTCTGGGGGACGTCAGGCCGAGCGGCCGACGCGCACCGAGGAGGCCATCGCCACAGCGAAGCGAAGATCGCGCTGCATGGGAGGGCCTCCGATGGAGAAGTGACCGCGGCATACGATCGCCGCCGTCTCAGAGAAAGGAATATCGTCCTGGACGGGCACAGTCAAGGAATAATCATGTGCGGCCCGCGCGGACCAGGCCGCGCCCGGAGCGCGGGCCCGGGCCCGCGCTGCCGCTCACGGCTTCGCGACGATCTTGTAGAGATGCCCCTTGGTGCGGAGGTAGATCGCCCCGTCGGATGCGGCCGGCGACGCCATGCAGCCCTCCGCGAGCGTGTTCTCCGCGATCACCTCGTAGGGCTCGGTGGCCGTCACCACGAACGTCTGCCCCTCCTGGTTCGGGCAGTAGATCCTGCCGTCGGCGACGATCGGCGACGCGGAGAACTCCCCCCCGAGCCGCTTCTGCCACACCGCCTTGCCGGTGAGGGCGTCGAGCACCGTCGCCGTGCCGGCGTCGCCGACGTGGAACAGCCGTTCCCCCAGCAGCAGCTGGCTCGAGCGCGAGCCCGATCCCTGCGGGCTCGTCCAGGCGACGTGCGATCCGGTGACGTCGCCGCTGCCGTCGGGGCGCACCGCGAGCGTCTTCATCCCGCCGGCGGCGGTGTTGAGGTACACCAGGCCGTTGCCGTGGAGCGGCCGCGCGGAGGCGTTCATGCCGCCGTGGTTGACGCGCCACAGCTCCTCGCCGGTGGCCGGGTCGTAGGCGATCGTCGCCCCGGCGCTCGGCAGGATCACCTGCTCGCGGCCGCCGGGGGCGATGATCGTGCCGGTGCCGTAGGCCTTCCTGGCGTCGCCGTCGTCGGTGCCGTAGTCGATGGCGCGGTCGCGTCGCCAGGCCACGTGGCCGTCGCCGGCGTCGAGCGCCGCCACGTACTGCACGTCGAAGCCGTCGAAGGGAACGATCAGCAGGCCGCCGTGGAGGATCGGCGACGATCCCGGCCCGCGGTGATGGTCGCAGCGCAGCGTCTCCTGCCGCCACAGCACGGCGCCGGTGGCCGTGTCGACGCACGCCGTGCCGGCGCTGCCGAAATGGGCGTAGAGCCGGCCGCCTTCGACGACCGGCGTGGAGGAGGCATGGCTGTTGAAGGCGTGGCAGAAGGCCGGCTCAGCGGGCTCGAAGAGCGTGATGTCGTGGAGCACCCGCCCCGTCGCGGCGTCGACGGCCACGGCGGAGAGCCGCGTGCCGTCCTCGGTGGCGTTGGTCATCCACACCTTCCCGTCGGCGATCACCGGGCTCGACCAGGCCTTGCCCGGGATCGGCGTCTTCCAGGCCACCCCCTCCGACTCGTTCCACTCGACGGGAAGCGGACCCCCGTGCCACACTCCGTCGCCGGTGGGGCCGCGGAACTGGTTCCACGATTCCCCGCCGGCGGCGACCGGCATCGCGACCAGCGCCGTGGCGAGGAGCCAGGCCGTCGCCGTCCGCCGTCCGCCCGTTCGCCGGCCACCGTGGAGACCGTGGAGGATGTGTCGCATGCCGCAAGACTCCGTCGGAACCGGGAACCGATCCAGTGCCGCGCGCCGGTGGCGCGGTCGCGCCGTTCGGCCGGCTCGCGGCCGGCGTGGGGCTCGCCCTGAGAATACGGCCCCCGCCTCGCTCCGCTCCACCCCCGTCCGCCGGGCGCTGGCCCTCGCCGCGCTGCTGTTCCTCTCCACCGGCGGCGGCCGGATGCCGTTCCTGGCACGGCCCCTGCAGGCCGGCGAGTGGCCGCAGATCCTCGGGCCCGATCGCACCGGACGCGCCGCGGCCGACGAGCGCCTCGCCGACGCCTGGCCCGCCGGCGGCCCCGCGGTGGTGTGGGAACGCGACGTGGGGCGCGGCTATGCGGGCGTCGTCGTCGCCGAAGGCCGCGCGTTCCTCTTCCACCGTCGCGGCGACGAGGAGGTGCTCGAGGCGCTCGACGCCGCCACCGGCCGGACGCTCTGGACCGACGCCCACCCCACCACTTTCCGCCCCCAGGTGGGGGGCGGCGACGGCCCCCGGGCCACCCCCACGGTGGCCGGTGAGACGATCGTCTCCGTCGGCGCGCAGGGCGTGCTCACGGCCAACGACGCGGCCACGGGGAAGCGCCACTGGCAGCATGCCACGCACGCCGAGCATGGCGCGCAGGAGGGGTATTTCGGCGCGGGCTCGAGCCCG
>CAISKG010000122.1 GCA_903885855.1 uncultured Planctomycetaceae bacterium | reverse complement strand
CTCACCAGCACCCTTCTCACCAGCACCCTTCTCACCAGCACCCTTCTCACCAGCACCCTTCTCACCAGCACCCTTCTCACCAGCACCCTTCTCACCAGCGCCCTTCTCGCCAGCGCCCTGCTCGCCAGCGCCCTTCTCGCCGTCATCCTGTCGCCGGTGCTCGAGGATGCGCTCCATTGCCTCGCCGTCGTTCGTGCCGTCGGCGGCGACGGGATCCCGCTCGCGCGCTTCCTGGCCGCGTTCCTTGTCTCCGGGCCGACGCCCCGCGCCGTCGCGATCCTGCTGGTCGCCCCCGTCGCGATCGGGCGCTCCCCCCTGCGGTCCATCGCGGCGATCCCCGCGCGGGCCTCGTTCCCCCTGGCGCTCGCCGCGATCTCCACGGCCGGGCTCAGGCTCGCCCTGTTCCCCAGGCCCGCCGTCGTTGTCCGCGCGGCCCTCACCCGGTTTGCGTCGCTGCCCTTCCCCCGCGCCGCCCTCGGCATCGGGATTGGCTCCCTGCTGAGCGTTGCCCTCCTGCCCCGGAGGCTGGGGCTCGCCGTTCTCCGGCGCCGCATCCTGATCGCCCTGCGCTCCCGGCTGTCGGGGCTCCCCATCGCGACCAGGGTCCTGCGGCGGACGATCCCCGTCGGGGCGCCTCTCCCCGCCCTGGCGATCCTCGCCCCCATCCTGCCTCGGGCCGCGTTGGCCGGGATTCCCTTGCTGGCCGTCGTCCCGGCCCTCTCCCTGCGTGTCATCCTGGCGGGGATCGCGGTCGGGATCCTGGCCGGCATCCTGGTCGCCGCGCGGTTCCCCCTGGTCACGGGCATCGCCCCCATCGTCGCGGTCCCCCTGGCCGGGATCCCGATCCGGCGGCGGGCGGTCGGCGGCATCGGCGGGAAGATCCGGCTCGCGCTCCTGCGGCGGAGGGGGCGCGGAGGCGTCGAGCTTCAGTTCCTGCCACGGCGTGGCGGTGACGTTCGGCTGCGGACGGTTGTCGGCGGCGACGGCGCGATACTCGATCACCGCGCCCCCGTGCGCTCCGGGGATCCGGCCGACCTGGATCCTGCCCTTCCCCTTGAACGGCCCCTCGCGCGACCCCTCGAGGATCGGGATCGTGGTCGTCGAGCCCCCGGCGAGGCGGGCCTCGAGCGACACCTTCGACAGCGCGTGGTCGGGGTCGAGGGCCCGCACCTCCACCGTCACCGGCGCGTCGAGCGGCACCGCCAGGGGGGATTCGGTGGGCGCGAGGATCGCCACCTCGGGAGCCAGATCCGCCACCACCTCGACGCGGTGCTCGATGGGCTCGGTGATCACAGCCTCCCGGCCCCCCTGCGGCGTCCCGCGCGGCTGGAACACGAGCCGATAGGACGGATGCTCGGGCGCCGTCCGGTCGGCGTTCATGCGCAGGGCGAAGGTCACCGTGGCCCGTGCCAGGTCGGTGGCCCCCACGCGCATCTTCAGGTCGCGGTTGCCGTCGCACCCGAAATCGATCCAGGCGGCGTCGAGCGGCTGGTTGCACTCCGCGACGAGCGTCACCTGCGTCTCCTCCGGCGCCCGCAGGTCACCCTGCCAGGCCACGGTCTCCGGCTGCCGGCCGAGGTAGGCGGGGTAGTCGTAGCGCACCTCGCGCACGAGCAACGACGGGGCGTCGACGACGATCACCTTCACCGGCTCCCCCCGGGCGTCGCCCGCGGCGATGCTGATGGCGATCGAGTTCTCCAGGCCGCGGGCCGCATCGGGGAGGAAGGCGGTGTAGACCTTCCCCTCGCCCCCCGCGCCGGCCCCGCGCGTCATCTCCACCTGCCAGGCCGGGGCCGCCGCGTCGGGGGAGCCGTCGTCGCCCAGCGGCACGGCGTGGACCACGGGCGTCTCGCCGGATCGCAGGCCGCGGATCGCTGCGGCGATCATGAGCTGCCGGCCGCGCACCAGCGTCGCCGAGCCGCGCTCCACGGCGACGCGCCGCTCCTCGTCGAGCGCGTCGAGGGCCTGCGGGTCGGCCGCTCCCCCCGGCATCCGCCAGTGGAGGCGCGGCGTCTCCACCTGCACGCGCGACGGCGCGGCGATGCCGGCCCACGGGGCGACGAGCCGCGCCGCGCTCCTGAGCAGGCTCTTGGGCGCCGCCAGCTGGTACAGGCACACCAACGCCACCAGCGCCGCCAGGACCAGCGCCAGCCGGATCGCCAGCGTACGGTCGATCACTCCCTCGATCGGCACGTCCGCGAGGCGCTTCGCGGCCCGCTTCTCGAGCTGCCGCACCACCACCGCGGCGCTGCCCTCGGGGCGCGCCTTGACGAGCACGGTGTTGACGAGGTCGTTGTGGAGGTCGGGGTTCTCCCGTTCGATGGCACGCGCCGCGTAGACGAGGTTCACGCGGTAGCGGATGAGGGGCAGCAGCCACCGCGCCGCGGCCGCCGCGAGCGCGGCGATGCCGGCGCCGAGCCATGCCCACCGGGCCGGGCGCGGCAGTCCGCCGGGAACGATCCAGTGCTCCGCGAGCACCCCCGCCAGGACCCACGCCACGGCGCCCACCAGCGTGCCGAGCACGAAGGTCGTGACCGCGGTGCCCTTGAAGTCGGCGCCGGCGGCGTCGAGGCGCCGCGCCAGATACCGGTCGCTGTGGGATTGGGCGTCGGCGGCGGCGGTCCACCCGCCCACCACGAGCGCTTCCCCGGCTTCCGTGGTCGCGCTGGCCATGGTCTGCGTCCCCTCGGGCCTGTCCGGTCGGTCGTCCTGCGGGCCAGACGCCGCCACTCCACCGCCAAGTATATCGGCGTCGGGGGGGCCGCCGCCCGACGCGCGGGGCTACACTCGCGACGGCCCGGAATCCCCCGGCGGCGGGCCGCGGACCGACGGATCGACCGCATGTCCCTTCTGCCCGACGCGGAATCATTCAAGCGGATCGTCTCGGGCGCCGACCGCAGCGCCCGGGGCCGGCTCTCCCGCGCCCTGCTCGGGCCCCTGGGCGCCGCCTGGACCGGCGTCATGGCGGCCCGCAACGCCGCCTACGACGCCGGCCTCTTCGCCGCCCACGCCGCGCCGGTGCCGGTGGTCAGCGTCGGCAACCTCTCCCTGGGCGGGACCGGCAAGACCCCGCTGGTGGCGTGGGTGGCCGGCCGCCTGCTTCGGGCGGGACACTCCCCGGCCATCGTCTCCCGCGGCTACGGCGCGGCGCGGGGCACCGTGAGCGACGAAGCGGCCGAGCTGGCCCTCCTGCTCCCCGGCGTGCCGCACGTGGCCGACGCCGACCGGGTCGCCGGAGCCCGGACGGCGGCGCGGGCCGGGGCCGGTGTCGTGGTGCTCGACGACGGCTTCCAGCACCGCCGCCTGCATCGCGATCTCGACCTCGTGGCCATCGACGCCACCGATCCCTTCGGATGCGGCCACGTCTTCCCGCGCGGCCTGCTGCGCGAGCGGCTCGCCGGTCTCTCCCGGGCACACGCGGCGATCCTCACGCGGGCCACGGCCGTGCCGCCGGAGCGCCGCGACGCCATCCGTGCGCGGCTCGCGGAGGCCTGCGCGGGGCGCGTCCCCGGGGTGTGGGCCGAGGCGAGCCATGCGCCGGTGGCGCTGCGCGACGGGGAGGGGAATCGCGAGGATCTCGGCTGGCTCGCCGGCCGCGACGTCGTCGGATTCGCCGGGATCGGCAACCCGGCCGCCTTCCGCGACACGCTGCACGCGCTCGGGGCCCGCGTCGTCGCCTTCCGGGCCTTCCCCGATCACCACGCCTACGGCGCCGCGGACACGCGCGACCTGGCCGGTCTGGCGGCGGCGCACGGCGCCGCGGCGCTGGTCACCACGCTCAAGGACCTGGTGAAGATGACCGGACACGACGCCTCGCCGAGGCTTCTGGCACTCGAGATCGCGATCGTCATCGACCGCGGCGCCGACGATCTCGGCCGCATGGTCGACGCCGTCGCGGAGGGGCGCCGATGAGCGGGCGACGACCACGGCTGGTCCTCTGCGACCCCTGCCTCGACCGGGTCGGCGCCCATCCCTGGGCCTACGCCGTGGCGCTCGCGGCCGCCGCCGCCGCCGAGGGAATGGAGTGCGAGGTGGTGTGCCACGAGCGCTTCCGCGCGCCGCCCGGCGCGGTGCCGCGCGTCCGGCCGCTCCTCCGCCGTCACGGCCATTCCCGGCTCACCGCCTTCGCGGAGCTCGAACGGCTCGAGAGCTCCCCCGCACGCCGCCCCGGCGCGGGGTGGGGAGGCTGGCTCCGGCCCCGCGACTGGCTGCGCGCCGACGGCCGGCGCCGCCGTATCGCCCGCTTCGCCGCCGACATCGCCCCGGTGGTCGACGGGCTCTCGCCCGGCGACCTGTTCCTCGTCGCCACCGCCTCCGAGCTGGACGTCGCCGGCCTGGCGCTGGCGATCGCCGCGCGCCGCCCCCCGGCCGGCATCGGCTGGCATCTGCAGTTCCACGCGCCGCTGTTGTCCGCGGAGCCCGGCGACGGCGACGACGGGCGCATCCGCCGCGTGCGCCGGATCCTCGGCCGGGCCCTGGCGCGTGCCGCCCCGCACCGGCTCAGGTTCCACGCCACCACCGCCGAACTGGCCGCCGAATGGACCCTCGCCGGGGCCGAGGCGACCGGCGTCCTCCCCTGGCCGGTGGCGGAGCGGTGGGCCGCCGGAGCGGCACCGGCCGGCGCCGCCGCGGGCGGGCGCGTGCGCGCGAGCCTGCTCGGTGACGCGCGGGCGGAGAAGAACAGCCAGCTCGTCGCCGCGCTCGCCGACGCGATCGCGGCCGACTCGGCGCTCGCGGCGCGCCTGCGGCTGGCCGTGCAGACCAATCCCGGGGTCCCTGCCGACTCGCGCCGCCCGGCCGACCGCGCCGTGGCCGAGGCGCTGGCGGCCGTGCGGTCCCGGGGCGACGGTCTCGTGGAGGCCGTCGAAGGGCCGCTCGGCGACGACGCGCTCCTCGACGAGATCGGCCGGGCCGACGCCCTCCTCCTCCCCTACGACCCCGTCCGTTATCGGCGCCGGCTCTCGGCGCTGCTGCTGGAGGCGCGTGCGGCCGGGCGCGTGGGGATCGTCAGCGGCGGCGGGTGGATGGCCCGGCAGTATCTCCGCGCCCACCGCGCCCACGCCGCGGGGCTCCTGGCGCGCCTGCCGCCGCTGGCGGAGGAGCGTGCCGCCCCGGCCGATCTCGCGGTGGGCCAGCGTCTCCCGCGCGACCTGCATCCCCCCGCGGGCGCCGACACGGCGGTGGTGGAGGCGGTGTGGCGGCCGCTCGCGCCCCCGGCCGGCTCGACGGGCGCCGCCGACGCG
>CAISKG010000121.1 GCA_903885855.1 uncultured Planctomycetaceae bacterium | reverse complement strand
GATCCTCGGCCAGCACGATCGCCGACTCCCAGACGTCGGCCCAGTAAGGGATGCGCTCGTCGGCCTCGAAGGCCGCCAGATCGATGAGCGACTCCATGTCGGGGGGGCGCCACACCGACACCGGCCGGCCGCCGATCACCAGCCGCCGCTCCACCGGCTCGAACCGCTCGAATCCCATCCTCGGGCCTCCGCCGGGGGATGCGCCGCCGCCGCCGGGGCGCCACGGCCGGCACATCCCCTACGTCCCCGGTGCGCACCGGCACCGGGGAGGCGGAACGATACCACGCTCCGTGGACCCGCGCCCCGCCCGAGGCAATGATTCGCCGGAGCGACGCCCCGCGCAGGGGTCGGCGCCCGGCCCCGCCGCGGTCCCCCGAGCGCCATGATCACCGACTACGACCTCCATCTTCTGGGCGAGGGACGCCACTGGCAGAGCTACCGGAAGCTCGGCGCCCACCCCGGCGCCGAGGCGGGGCGATCCGGTGTGCGATTCGCCGTCTGGGCGCCCAACGCCGACGCCGTGGAGGTGGTGGGCGACTTCAACGACTGGGACGGGGCGCGCACGCCGATGCGCCGGCTCGCCTCGGCCGGCATCTGGGAGGCGTTCGTGGCCGGGATCGGCCCGGGGACGATCTACAAGTACCGCGTCCACGCCGCCGGCGCGGCCGTCGACCGCGCCGACCCCTACGGCTTCGGCGCCGAGCGCCCGCCGCGCACCGCCTCGTGCGTCGTCGACCTCGACGCCCACCGCTGGGGCGACGACGAATGGATGCTCTCGCGGGCCGCCCGCAACGCCCTCGACGCGCCGATGACCATCTACGAGGTCCATCTGGGGAGCTGGCGCCGCCCCGGCGACGATCCCGGCCGCTGGCTCACCTACGCGGATCTCGAGCGCGAGCTCGTCCCCTACTGCGCCGCGATGGGATTCACCCACGTCGAGCTCCTGCCGCCGTCGGAGCATCCGCTCTCGGCGAGCTGGGGCTACCAGCCGGTGGGGCTGTTCGCGCCCACCAGCCGCTTCGGACCCCCGCAGGCGTTCATGGCACTGGTGGACGCCTTCCACCGGGCCGGCATCGGCGTGATCGTCGACTGGGTGCCGGCGCACTTCCCGCGCGACGGCCACGGGCTGCGGCGCTTCGACGGCACCGCCCTCTACGAGCACGCCGACCCGCGTCAGGGGGAGCATCCCGACTGGGGCACGCTGATCTTCAATTACGGCCGCCACGAGGTGCGCAACTACCTCGTCTCCAGCGCCCTGTTCTGGCTCGACCGCTACCACATCGACGGCCTGCGCGTCGACGCCGTGGCCTCGATGCTCTACCTCGACTACAGCCGCGGCGCGGGCGAGTGGATCCCCAACGCGTTCGGCGGCCGCGAGAACCTGGAGGCGGTCGAATTCCTCAAGGAGTTCAACGTCCAGGTCCACCACCACCATCCCGGCGTGCTGACGATCGCGGAGGAATCGACCGCCTGGCCGGGCGTGTCGCGCCCCACGTGGCTGGGGGGGCTGGGGTTCAGCCTGAAATGGAACATGGGCTGGATGAACGACACCCTGCGCTACATGCGGCACGACCCGGTGCACCGCAAGTACCACCACGACGAGCTGACCTTCAGCCTGATCTACGCCTTCCACGAGAACTTCGTCCTCCCGCTGTCGCACGACGAGGTCGTGCACGGCAAGGGGGCGCTGGTGGACCAGATGCCCGGCGACGCCTGGCGGCGCTTCGCCAATCTCCGCCTCCTCTACGGCTACATGTGGTGCCACCCCGGCAAGAAGCTGCTCTTCATGGGGGGCGAGTTCGGGCAGTGGCGCGAGTGGAACTTCGACGCCAGCCTCGACTGGCACCTCCTCGAGCAGCCGGCCCACGCGGGGCTCTCCCGCTGCGTGGCCGACCTCAACGCGCTCGTGCGCCGCGAGCCGGCCCTCCACGAGCTCGATTGCGACGGCCGCGGCTTCGAGTGGGTCGACTGCCACGACTGGCAGCACAGCGTGCTGGCCTTCCTCCGCCGGGCCGACGACCCGGAGGATTTCCTCCTCGTGGTCTGCAATTTCACCCCCGTGCCGCGCCACGGCTACCGCGTCGGCGTGCCGGAGGGGGGCACGTGGGACGAGGTCTTCAACGGCGACTCCGCCTGGTACGGCGGCGGCAACATCGGCAACGGCGGGGCGATCACGGCCCGGCCGGAGCCGGGCCACGGCCGCCCCTGGTCGCTGGTGCTCTCGCTGCCCCCGCTGGCGACGGTCGTGCTCAAGCCGCGCCGCTGACGCCGCGGGGCACCGCTCAGCGCGGCTTCCGCAGCCACTCCACGCCGTAGCGCGCCTCGAGATCCTCGACCCAGCCGCGCAGGGCCCGCATCCGCGCTTCCTGCGCCGCGGCCGCCGCCATGCCGGGATCGCCCCGGCGGCTCACGAAGCGCTCCTTGAGGGTCTCCTCGGAGGGCTCGACGTCGATGAGCCGGATGCAGTAGCAGACGTCCTTCGGCTCGTTGAAGGCCACGCCCACCTCGCCCGGCCGGAGCGAGAACACCTTCGCCATGAACTCGTCGCCGGGGATCACGATCCCGGTGGGCTGGCTGATCTGCACCATCCCCATCATCGCCGCCTGCGGGTTGATCCAGAAGAACGGCCCCGCCTTGACCACCTGGAGCGAGTCGTCGCCGGCGATCGCCCCCTCGAGCGACTCCGCCCCCGCCGCCTTGGCGGCCAGGGCCTCGGCCTTGGCGCGGGCCGCCGCCCGCCCCTCGACGATCCGCCAGGCCTTCTCGACCGACGCGCGGGCCTGCTCGAAGGTGGGGGTGAATTCCGGGCGGTCCTCGACGCGCCAGGAGAGGTAGCGATTCCCCTCCCGGTCGCTGGTGCGCATCGGCCGCACACCCGGGGACGCTTGCCCGTAGACCATCGCCACCCAGGGCTGCTCGCGCACCCCGAAGCGGCTCGACGGGTCGCGCACCAGCGTGCCGCTGGTGCCGATGCCCCCCGCCTCGCGGGCGTCCATCTCGGACCACAATTCCGAACGGGCCCCGACGAGCCCCTGCACCTTGGCGATCGCCTCCACGTCGGGCGCCTTCGGCGGATCGATGCCGCGGGCCTTCTCGCGGGCCTGCCAGAGGGCGTAGCTCTCGTTGTAGCCGGCGACGTCGGCGGAGAGGCGGTCGAAGATGATGTCGACCTTGGCCTCGGCCCGCTCGCGGGCGAGTTGGTTGCGGAT
>CAISKG010000120.1 GCA_903885855.1 uncultured Planctomycetaceae bacterium | reverse complement strand
TCGCCGCCGCGGCAGGCCCCCGGCCCGCCGCGGCACGCGCCGCCCGCGGCTCACCGCCGGAAATCCCCGGCGCGGATGATGATCAGCCGGTCGGGATCGACGTGGCGGCGGAAGGCGTCCTGCACGTCCTGCGGGGTGAGGGCCTCGATGCGCCGCTCCTCCTCCGCCACGCGCTGCATCGAGCGCCCCAGATCGAGGTTCGAGGCCAGCTGCCCGGCGATGGCGCCGTCGGAGGAGCGAGCCGTCTTGAGGGCCTCGAGCCAGGCGGTCTTGGCCGTCGCCAGCTCCTCCTCGCTCGGCCCGCTCTGCAGGAAGCGGCGCAGCTCCTCCATGGCCGCGGTCTCCACCGCGTCGATGTTGGCGGGATTGGTGATGGCGCTGATGGCGAAACGGGCGTCGTCGCCGCGGGCCGGGATGGAGATCGAGGAGTTGACGCCGTACGACAGCCCCTCCTTCTGCCGGATCCGGTCACCGAGGCGGCTGGAGAGCGTGCCGCCGCCGAGGATGAAGTTGCCGATCTCGAGCGCCACCGCGTCGGGGGAGTCGTCGTCGAGGGGGAAGGCGAGCCCCGCCGAGAACACGGCATTGGCCTTGTCGGGGGTGAGGATCTCCTCCTTGGACGCGGCGACGTCGGCCTTCACGCGCCGCTCGACGCGCTCGAAGGGGGTGGTCGAGCGCCAGCCGGCGAGCGCCTGGCGCAGTTCGGCCACCGCGGCCTCGGGGTCGAAGTCGCCCACGATCGCCGCCTCGCCGACGGCGCCCGAGAGCTGCTCCTTCCACAGCGCCTTCACCTGCTCGAGCGTGGTGCTCTCGAGGTCGGCGATCGTCTCCTCGATGGTGCGATTGTGGCGCACGTCGCCGCGCGGGTAATCGGAGAGCCCGCGCGACAGCGCCACGCCGGCGAGCATCTGCGGGTCGGTCTGCATCTGGGCCATCCCCGCGAGCGACTGGGCCCGCATCTGCTGGAACTCGTCGGCGGGGAAGGAGGGATCGCGGAGGACCTCGCCGAGGAGGCGGATCGCCTCCGGCAGGGTGCCGCGCTTCGCCTCCATGCCGAAGGAGAGCACGCCCGGGCCGCCGCCGCCGCCGCGGCCGCCGCGCCGGCCGCCGCCGCCCCCCATCCGGGCGCCGAGCTCGTCGAATTTCTGCCGCAGCTGCTGGCGGTCGTACTTGCTCGTGCCCGCCATCAGCATCGAGGGGAGCATGCCGGCCGCGGTGGCGAGGCCCTCGAGCGAATCCTCGTTGCCGTAGCGCAGCGCCAGCGAGAAGGTGACCGTCTCGCCGCGGTTCTTCTTGGGCAGGGGCGACCTTGACGCCGTCGATGTCGACCACGGTGGTGCGGGCGTCGATGTTCTCCGGCGAGGGATCGAAGGCCTCGCCGGCGGCCACCGCTTCGCCGCCGCGGTAGTCCTTGACGAGGTCGGCGATCGACTCCACCGCCGGCACCGGCAGGCGCTGCGGGGCGTCGGCCGGCACGAAGCGGCCCACCGTGCGGTTGTGCGGGCGGAAGTAGGCCTTCGCCACCCGGTTGACGTCGTCGACGGTGGTGGCGGCGATCCGGTCACGCTGCAGGAACCACAGCCGCCAGTCGCCCATCGCCGTCGCCGAGGAGAGCGCCTGGGCCATCGTGGCCGCGTTGGCGATGGCGTTGTCGTAGCCGCGCTTGGCGCGGAGCTTGGCCCGGTCGAGCTCCTCGGCGGTGAAGGGGGTGTCGCCGACGCCGTCGGCGATCGCCAGGAGCGTCGCCTCCGTCTCGTCGAGCTTCCCCTCGGCCGGCTGCGCCATGAAGGAGAAGAGGCCGGGATCGTGGGTGTCGTCGGCGCCGGCGCTCGAGCTCGTGGCGATGCCCGGCTCGACGAGGCCCTTCTCGAGGCGGCCGATCTTGTCCTCCGAGAGGATGCTCGCGAGCATCGAGAGGGGGGCCCAGTCGGGGTGGGCCGCGGCGGGGATGTGGTAGGCGGCCATCACGGCCCCCACCTTCCCCACGCGCCGCAGGATCACCATCCGCTCGCCGTCCTGGGCCGGCTCCTCGGTGTAGGTCGAGGGGAGGCGGCGCGTGGGGCGCGGGATCGAGCCGAGATACTTCCCGGCGAGCTCCAGGGCCCGCGCCTCCTCGAACTTGCCGGTCACGATGAGGACGACGTTGTCGGGCTGGTAGAAACGCTGGTAGAAGTCGCGCAGGTTGTCGATCGGCACGCGCTCGATGTCGGAGCGGTTGCCGATCGTCGACTTGCCGTAGTTGTGCCACTCGTAGGCCGCCGCCTGCACGCGCTGCGCGAGGACGCGCTCGGGGCTGTTCTCGCCGCGCTCGAACTCGTTGCGCACCACGGTGAACTCGGAGAGCAGATCCTCGCGGCGCACGAAGCTGTTGACGAGCCGGTCGCACTCCAGATGGATGGCGAACTCGAGGTTCTCGTCGGTGGCGGGGAGCGTCTCGAAGTAGTTGGTGCGGTCGACGTTGGTGGTGCCGTTGAAGCTGGCCCCATGGTCGCGCAGCGCCTTCGGCACCTCCGGGAACGTCGGCGTCCCCTTGAAGACCAGGTGCTCGAGGAGGTGGGCCATGCCCGCCTCGCCGTAGCCCTCGTGCCGCGAGCCGACGAGGACCGTCATGTTGACGGTGATCGTGGGGCGGGAGGGATCGGGAAAGAGCACCAGCCGGGCGCCGTTGGCGAAGCGGTACTCGCTCACCCCCTCGACGGTGGCGACCTTCTCCGGCGGTGCGGCGGCGGCGGTCATGGCGGCTGTCATGGCGGCGAGCAGGAGGGGAAGCACGAGGCGGGCACGGGACATCGGCGGACTCCTCGCGGGATCGGAGAGGGGAAAGGGGGGCGGATCATCCGCCGACGGCGAGCCGGAGGGCGACGGCGCAGGCGGTCTCGTAGGCCTCGAGGTCGAGGCGCTCCTGCGTGGTGTGGATCTCCATCTGGCCGCAGCCGAGCGTCACCGTGGGGACGCCGTTGACGGCCATCCAGTTGGCGTCGAGGCCGCCGTTGGAGACCTCGAGGCGGGGGGTGAGCCCGGCGGCGCGGACGGCCTGGGCCGCGGCGAGCACGCAGGGCTCGTCGTCGGCCAGCCGGAAGGCTTCGTAGTCGAGGTGGCCGTCGAAGCGCACCGCGCCGCACTTCCCGGCGGCGCTGCGCACGCGCTTGGCGGCGTCGCGGAAGGCCGTCTCGATCGCCTTGACGATCCGGGCCCGGAAGGCCTTGTCGTGGCTGCGCGCCTCGACCTTCAGCACCGCCGACTCGGCGACCACGTTGGTGGCGCTGCCGGAGCGGATCGTGCCCACGTTGCTCGTGCCGCGCTTGCCCTCCTTCTCGATCAGGCCGTGCCAGCCGTTCTCCACCAGATCGGCGATCGCCAGCGAGGCGATGGCGATGGCGGAGATGCCCTTCTCGGGCGCCACCCCGGCATGGCTCGGCAACCCCTCGATCGCCACCTCCATCCGGTAGCCGCCGGTGGCCCCGATCGTGATCTTCTCCACCGGGCCGCCGTCGAAGTTGAAGGCCAGCCGCGGCTTGCCCAGGTCGGCGGCCGACACGTAGCGGGCGCCGTACAGCCCCACCTCCTCCTGGATCGCGAACAGGAAGGTGAGCGGCGGATGGGGGAGCCCGCGCTTGAGCACCTCGAGCGCCGTGGTGAGCACCACGCCGCAGCCGGCCCGGTCGTCGGCGCCCAGGCCGGTGTTCGGGTCGGCGCTCTTCACGTGGCGCCCCGCGATCACGGGTTTCGCGCCCACGCACACCGGGACGGTGTCCATGTGGGCCATGAAGAGGCGGCGCGGCCCCGGCTCGGTGCCCGGCAGGCGCACGATCAGATTGCCGACGTTGCCCTTGATCGGCGTCTTGCCGTGGGCGCAGTCGAAGGTGATCGCGGAGGCCGGGCAGCCCCCGGCGCGGAGGTGGTGCACGATCCGCTCGGCGATCGCCTTCTCGTCACCCGACACGCCCGGGATCGCCAGGAGATCGAGGACGAGCTTCCGCGCGGCGGCCAGATCGGGCCGGGGCGCCGCGGCCTGCCGTACACTGGCGGCGTCGGCGGCGGCGCCGGCACGGGAGCGGGCCGGCGCGGCCTTCTTCTTCACGCCCGCCGCGCGGGTCGGCTTGGAGGCTGCCATGAGAGTGTTCCTCGCGGGGATCATGCAGGGATCGCACGTCGCGGCGCTCGTGCACGACCAGCACTACCGCGACCGGCTCGGCGACGCGGTGCGCCGCCGCTGGCCCGAGGCGGAAGTCTACGACCCCTTCGCCGGGCATGCCACTTCCGTCGGCTATCGTATCGAGCGGGCGCGCGAGGTGTTCGAGGGGCACGTCGCCATGTGCCGCGCCTACGACCTGGTGATCGCGTACGTTCCCGAGGCGTCGATGGGGACCGCGATCGAGGTGTGGGAGGCCCACCGCCACGGCCGGGCGGTGATCACGATCACGCCGCTGGTGCACAACTGGGTGGTGCTGCTGACGAGCCTGGCGATCTACCCCGATCAGCAGGCCTTCGAGGAGGCGCTGGCCGCGGGGGAGGTCGACCGGCTCCTCACGCGTCACGCCGCCGCCGGGCGAGCCTGACGGCCGCCGCCAGCCTCGGGCCGCAGGCGGCGTCGATCGGCCCGGAGAAGTCGTCGGCCGCGGGGCGCCCGTCGAGCCAGTCGGCCGCCAGCGCCGCGGCCGTTCCCGCGTCGGCCGGCACCACCACGTCGGCCGACACCAGCGCCGCGGCCACCAGTTCCGCCACGCGCCCGGCGCCCCGGGCCATCGCCAGATCGGCCTCCGCCGCATGGACGACGACCGGCAGCCCGGTCTCCACCGCGAGGTCGGCGAAGATGCCGGCGTGGAGGACGAGGATCGCGGCGGGGTCGAAGCCGTCCACCGCCTCCGCGATGGCCTGCCGGGCCGTCTCGCGCACCAGTCCCAGAAGCGCGGCGGGGATGCGCGCGGTGGTGGCGAGGAAGGCCTCCGGTTCGCCGCCACGCACGGCGGCGGCGAAGGCCCGGTTGCCGGCGGCCACCGCGCGCAGCGGGATCCCGCACAGCCCCGGGGTCGGGCCATCGAGGTTCGACACCCGCGCCGGGCCGCACCCGAGGACGTCGATCCCCTCCTCCGCGAGGATCGCGCGGCAGCGGAACACGCGCCCCGCGGGGGGATCGGCGCAGCCGTGGTCGATGACGAGCAGGCGCATCGCGGGGGCCGTTCAGGGGGCGGGGAGGCCGGCGAGGAGGAGGAGCCGCAGGCCGAGCGCCATCCAGGCCGCCGCGCCCACGTCGTCGGCCATGATGCCCAGGCCGCCCGGCAGACGCTCCAGCTGCCGGCAGGGGAAGGGCTTGGCGATGTCGAAGACGCGGTGGAGGAGGAACGCGGCGGCGTACACCGCCAGGCCGCGGGCCTCGGCCGGCACCACCAGGAGCCCCAGCGGCACGCTCGCCATCTCGTCCCACACGATCGCGCCGGGATCGCCGCCACGCCCCATGCGCCGCGCGGCGGCGCCGCAGATCGCCACGCCGACGGCCACCAGCCCGAGCGACACCGCCAGTTCGAACGCCGCGCCGCTCCAGGGCCCCGCCAGCCCGAGGGCCGCCGCCGCCCGCGGCAGGCAGGCGGCAAGCGCGATCCCCACGGCGGTGCCGAACGTGCCCGGCGCCCACGGGATCCGCCCCACCCACCCGCACGTGGCGAGGACCACCGCCGGATCGCTCCAGGGCACTCGGGCGCCCGGCCCGCCATCCGGCATCGTCTCGGTCCCCATCGGGGCAGCTCTCGTCGGGGAAGCGTCCGCCGCGTGCGGACCGAGGACACCAGCGCCTGCCATGCGGCGGCTGGGCCGATTCTAGGATCCGTGCCCCCCGGCCGGGAGGGCGGTGGCGGGGCCGTGCGGTAGGATGCCAGCGAAGGCCCCGCCGCACCCCGGCCGCACCCCGCGGCTTTGCCACAGGATTCCGATGGACATTCCGGCCAACGCCGACCCCGCCGCGATCGGCCCGATCGAGCTGGTCGAGTATCCCCACCCCGCGCTCCTCCGCCGCACCAGCCCGCTGGTGCGCGTCGACGACGCGTTGTGCGACGCGGTCGAGCGGATGTTCGAGATCATGTACGAGTCGGTCGGGGTGGGGCTGGCGGCCAACCAGGTCGGCCTCCCCTACCGGCTGTTCATCGTCAACACCGAGGCCAGCCCCGACGCCGGCGAGGAGATGGTGTTCATCAATCCCGTCCTCTCCCGGCCGCGCGGCAACGCCGTGCAGGAGGAGGGGTGCCTGAGCCTGCCGGGCCTGCGGATGGACGTGCGCCGCCCGGAGAAGGTGATCCTCGACGCCTGGACGATGGAGGGGGAGCAGGTGCGCCTCGACCTGGAGGGCTTCCTCTCGCGCGTCGTGCAGCACGAGTGCGACCACCTCGACGGCCGGCTGTTCACCGACCGCCTCCCCGACGCGGCCGCGATCGAGGCCCGCCGGTCGCTCGACACGATGCGCGAGCTGTTTCTCGGGAAGCAGTCGCGCGGCGAGCTGCCGAGCGACGCCGAGATCCACGCCCGGCTCACGCGGCTCGAGGCGGAGCGCTGCGCGCCTGTGGCGGAGCGCCGATGACCGGCGCCGATCCGCGGCGGGCCCTGCGGCTGGTGGTGATGGGCACGGGGCCGTTCGCCGTGCCGATGTTCGGGGCGCTGGTCGACTCGCGCCACGCCGTCGCCGCGCTCGTCACGCGCCCCGACCGCGCCGCCCCGGGGCGCCGGCCGCCGCCGAATCCGATGCGGGCCGCGGCGCTGGCCGCGGGGGGGCCCGTTCTCGAGCCCGCCGACGTCAACGCCGCCGAGGCGACCGACGCGGTCGCGCGGCTCGAGCCCGACCTGCTCGTGGTCTGCGACTACGGCCGGATCCTCGCGCCGGCGCTGCTCGCGACGGCGGCGCTGGGGGGCATCAATCTCCACGGCTCCCTCCTTCCCCGCCACCGCGGCGCGGCGCCGGTGCAGTGGGCGATCCTGGAGGGGGATCGGATCACCGGGGCCTGCGTGATCCACATGACGCCGGCCCTCGATGCCGGCCGGGTGATCCTGGCCCGCTCGACGCCGATCGGGCCGCGGGAGACCGCCGCCGACCTCGAGGCCCGCCTCGCCGCCTTCGGCCCGGAGCTGGTCCTCGCGGCGATCGACGAGCTCGTCCGCCCCGACCGCCCCTCCGGCCCCTGCGGCACGCCGCAGGACGAGGCGCTGGTGACGCGGGCGCCGCGCCTCACCAAGGCCGACGGCCTGATCGACTGGTCGCAGCCGGCGGCGCGGATCGCGCGGCTGCCGCGGGCCCTCGATCCCTGGCCGCGCGCCACGACCTTCCTCCGCCTCCCGGGGCACGCCCCGCTGCGGCTGGTGGTCGCGGAGGCGGAGGAGGGGGGCGCGGCCGCCGGGCAGGGTGCCGCGCCGCGGCAGGGGCCATCCGCCGCGCCGGGCACGATCCTCCGCGCTTCGCCCGAGGGCATCGAGGTGGCCTGCGGCGACGGCGGCACGGTCGTGGTGACGCGCGTCGTCCCCGAGGGGAAGCGCCCGATGGCCGTCGGCGAATTCCTCCTCGGCCGCCACGTCGGCCCCGGCGCCACCCTGGGGCCGGGCGCGGGCGGCGCCGCTTTCTGAGGGGCCTTCCGCGGCGGCGGAAAGCGGGCTTGGAGCGGCCCGTGCGGCGCCACGTACAATCCCGGCATGAGCGCCTCCACCCCCGCCCGCCGACTGTGGATCGAGACGGTCGGCTGCCAGATGAACGTCCTCGACAGCGAGCTGGTGGTGGCGGCCTTGCGCCGCGAGGGCTGGACCCTGGCCGACGATCCCGCCGGGGCCGACGCCGTCTTCTACAACACCTGCAGCGTGCGCCAGCACGCCGAGGACAAGATCTGGTCGGCGCTGGGGCGCGTGCGCCTCGAGAAGCAGAAGCGCCCCGGGATGATCGTCGGCGTCCTCGGCTGCATGGCGCAGAAGGATCAGGAGACCGTCCGCGAGCGGGCGCCGTGGGTCGACCTCGTCGTCGGGCCGGGGCAGCTGCACCGGGTGCCGCGGATCGTGGAGGAGATCCTCGCCGGCGGGCCGCCGCGGATCGAGGTCAGCCTCGACCGCACCGCCGGCAGCCGCGACGCCGTGACGCGCAGCTTCGAGAGCTACGATCCCGACCGCGATCCGGCCATGCGGCCCACCCCCTTCCAGGCCTTCGTCCGCACGCAGACCGGCTGCGACAAGTTCTGCGCGTTCTGCGTGGTGCCACGCGTGCGCGGGCCGGAGCAGGCCCGCCCCCCCGCCGCGATCCTGGCCGAGGCGCGGAAGCTCGTGGCCGAGGGCTGCCGCGAGATCACCCTCATCGGCCAGACGGTCAATTCCTACCGCTGGGTCGACGGCGGCCGCACCACGCGTCTCGCCGACCTCCTCCACGACCTCGACGCCATCGACGGCCTCGACCGCATCCGCTTCGTGACGAACTACCCGCGCGACATGACGCCGGAGCTGATCGGCGCCGTGCGCGATCTGGGCAAGGTGTGCCAGTACCTCCACGTGCCGGCGCAGCACGGCAGCGACGCGGTGCTGCAGCGCATGAAGCGCGGCTACACGATCGGCGAATACCTCGAGATGCACGCCCGGGTGCGCGAGGAGGTGCCGCGGGCCAGCGTGACGAGCGACTTCATCGTCGGCTTCTGCGGCGAGACCGACGCCGAGTTCGCCGCCACCCTCGATCTCGTGGAGCGGCTGCGCTTCAAGAACAGCTTCATCTTCAAGTACAGCCCGCGCCCCGGCACCAAGGCCTTCGAGCGCCAGCCCGACGACGTGCCGGAGGAGGTGAAGAAGGAGCGCCACCGGATCCTCCTCGACGCCCAGACGGCGGCCAGCCTGGCCGGCAACATTCCCTTCGTGGGCTCGCGGCAGCGCGTCCTCGTGGAGGGGCTCTCCACCCGCGACGAGAAGCGCGGCCTCGATCCCGGCCCCGACGACACGGCCCAGCTCACCGGGCGCACCGGCTGCGACCGGATCGTCGTCTTCGACGCGCCGGCCCGGCTCGTGGGGCGGATCGTGGAGGTCGACATCGAGGCCGCCGGCCCCTGGTCGCTCTCCGGCACCGTCGCCGACGGCCTCGGCGACGCGGTGCCGATCCCCGGGCTCGCCGCGGCCTTCGGCGGCGCAGCGAGCGCCGAGGGGCCGCCCACGCTCCACGCCATCGCCCCGCCGCCGCCGCGGCGCACCGCCGGCGCCGAAGCCCGCGACGCCTGACGGCGCACCGCCGGCTGCCGGGCCGGCCCGCGTCCCACGGCTCACTCCGTGCCGGGCTGCCGCCGGAGTCGCACCACGCACCAGGCCAGCGCCACCGGCACCAGCAGCGCCACCAGGAGCGCCACGTTCAGCGCCGCGCCGTCGCGGCCCTTCGCGCCGAGCCAGGCCCACACCAGCGCCATCACCGCGTTGCCGGCCGCGGCCGCCGCCGCGAAGGTGCGGAGCCTCATCCCCGCCCCGCCCGCCGCGAGCGCCACCGCCTCCGCCAGCAGCGGCAGGGGGCGCGTGAGGAGGACGAGGAAAGGCCCCAGCGTCGCGCCGCCGCGTTCGATCGCCGCGCGGTCCTCGAGGGCGAGGCGCTCGAGCGCCCGGCCGCCGGCCCTCCGCCCCAGCCACCAGCCGGCCAGCGCCCCGGCCGTCATGCCGATCCAGGCCAAAAGCGCCCCCAGCGGCGTCCCCAGCCGCGCGCCGGCGAAGGTCGTGACCACGCTCGAGGGCACCGGCAGGAGCAGGTCGGCCGCGAGCACGCCCGTCACGAGAAGGGCCGTCACCGGCGCCGAGGGGGGCGGATCGAGCCAGCCGGCGACGATCCTGTCGAGCCGGGTGCCGAAGAGGAGGAAGGGCACCGCCGGCACGGCGACGGCCGCCAGGGCGACGAGGAGCAGGAGGCGCGTGGCGCGTCGCATCGCGTCAACCTCCTGCGGATCGATGGGCCAGCGCCTGCGCCGCGATGTCGAGGCCCACGCCCCGGCCCCAGGCGTCGAGGAGACGGCGGTAGACCGGGCCCGGCCGCCCCGTGCCGATGCCGCGGCCGTCGAGGCGCGTCGCCGGCAGGAGGCAGCTCGGCGTGCTCGTGAGGAGCACCTCGTCGGCCCCGGCGACGTCGGCCACGCCGAGCGACGCCTCGCGCCAGGCGATCCCCTCCGCGGCGGCGAGCGTGCGCAGGTGGCCGAGGCTCACGCCGGGCAGCGCGTCGCCCGCAGGGGGCGTGAGGATGGCGCCGCCGCGCACGATGGCGACGTTGGCGGTGGAGGTCTCGCTGACGCGGCCGTCGGCGTGGCAGACGAGCGCCCGGGCGCCGGGTTCGGCGGCCCGCGCCTCGCGGTCGGCGAGGTGGTAATGCATCCGGCTGCGGCACTTGAGATCCGCCGGCCAGCAGGCGGGGGGCACCTGCTGCGTGCGCACCGTGCGCAGGGCCACGCCGCCGGTGTAGGCCTCGGCCCAGGACGCGAAGGCCAGCGAGAAGGCATGGACCACGACCCGCGGCGGGCCGCCCCGGCCGCCGTGCTGTGCGGGGAGATCGCCGGGCGTGGCGAGGACGACGATCCCCAGATCGATCCCCACATCGATCCCCATGGCGCCGATTCCCCGATCGCCGCCGAGCGCCGCATGGCAGGCGGCGGCCACGGCGTCGACGGCGGCGAAAATCTCGTCGATCGGATGGGCGGGCGCGATGCCGGCGGTGACGAGCGACCGGCCGAAGCGGGCGGCATGCGGGCCCGGCAGGAAGGGGACACCCCGAAAGGTGCGCAACTGCTCCGTGACGGTGGCGCCGAGGACGAAGCCCGCGTCACCGACGGGGATCACCGCCGCGGAGGCGGGAAGGAGGCGGCCGTCGATCCAGGCCAGCGGCCCCGGGTCGGGGGGGATGTCGGATGCTCGCGAGGAATCCACCGCGACTCCGCCTGCGACGATGCCCGGCCCGCGGGGCCGCCGTGCCCCGCGGCCGAAGAAGTGGAGGATAGGGGATTCGAACCCCTGACCTTCTGGCTGCCAGCCAGACGCTCTCCCAATTGAGCTAATCCCCCGGTTGGTTCTGTTCGCGGGCGAAGTCGGGGAGGGCCGCCGCCGGGGAGCGGACCCTCGTTCGCACACTGGGAAACTATCGCCCGCTTGCGGGAAAGTCAACGCGAAGCGACTGTTGAAAGGCTTTTGCGCGTCCCTGAGTCCCCCGCGTTTCCCCCGCCCCGAGCCCGCGGACGATCCGCCCCGATGGCCCGCACCCCTCCCGCCGACCGCGACGGCACCGCCCCCCGCGCCGCGCGTGGTACCGCCGCGGCGCCGGTCGCCGCCGAGCCGGGGGCCGGCATGCCGGGGGACACGCTCCGCGCGGTGGCCACGGCGCTGTTGGCGCTCTACCTCGTCGGCCTGGCGCTGTGCGTGGCCACGAACACCTCCAGCGGCACCTCGATGCTCCTCGGGGGCCTCCAGGATCGCCTCTTCGCCCCCTGGATGGTTCCGGCCTGGCTCGACCTCGGCCACGACACGCACCTCACCTACGGGCTGCCGGAGGACGGCGATCACCACGTCGAGATCGTCCCGCAGGGCGCGGGGGCGCGGGCCATCCGCCTGCCGGAAGCGCGCGACCGCAGTGGCCGCGCCGCGCGGTGGCGGCGCCTGGCCCGGGCGTGGGCCACCGCCGAGGAGCAGGGGGACGAGGTCGCAGGGCCGCTGGCCGAGGCGATCGGCGCCGTGTCGCTCGACCTCGCCGGCGCCGATGACGTGGTCGTGCGTCTCCGGCGCTCGATCGTTCCCGAGCGCGCCGCCGCCGCCGCCGGGCCGACCGTCGACACGGTCGTCGCCGGCCGTGCCCGGGTCGTCGGCGAAGGCGACGAGGCGGAGCTCGAGTGGATCCCGATGCCGCCAGCGGAGGAACTCGCCCCCCTCGTCGGTCGTCCGGAGGGGGCCCGATGAGCGCCGCGCCGGCCGCACCGCTCCGAGCCTCCGCCTGGGACCGTTTCTGGTTCGCCCCCGCCGCGGCCACGCGGCTGGTGCCGGTGCGGGTGGGGGCGGCGCTGCTCGGCCTGGCCCTCCTCTGGACATGGGCGGCCGACGACGGCCTCCTCGTCGGGCCCGGCGGCGTGGTGACCCCGGAGGTGCTCGCGGCCTGGCGGGCGCCGACGGCGCTGTCGCTCCACGATCTCGGCGGCGCGTGGACCGTGCTCCTCGTGGCCCATGCCGCGGCGCTCCTCTTCCTCGGGCTCGGCGCCGCCACGGCGGTGGCCGCGCCCGCGGCGGCGATCCTCCACGCCTCGCTCCTCCACCGCGGCCCCCTCCTCGCCGGCCCCGGCGACGACGTGCTGGCGGTGATCCTCTGGTGCCTCGTCGTGGCCCGATCGGGCGACGAGCGCTCGGTGGATCGGCTGCTGGCCGACCGGGCCGGTCGGGCGCCCTCGCCGTCGTGGCGCAACCGCACGGCGCTGGGGCTGCTGCGCGTGCACGCCTCGGTGCTGGCCGCGGCCGCGGTCGTCGCGCAGCTCAAGGCCGACGTCTGGTGGAACGGCACCGCCGCCTGGCACCTCGCCGCCCGCGAGGGCTCGCGCCTCGACGTGGCCGGGATCCTGGCCGGCTCGGAGATCCTCACCAACGTCGTCACGCACGCCATCACGCTCTTCGAGATCGCCTTCGCGGCGGGCGTGTGGCCGCGCCGCACGCGCCGCGCCGCGGCGCTGGCGGGCCTCGTCGGCTGGCCGCTGGTGGGGCTTTTGGCCGGCGAGCCGGCCTGGGGGGCCGCGCTGGCGATCCTCGCGGTCGCCTGCCTGCCCGAGCGGGAGGGGTGACGCCGGGGGTCAGCCGGCCGCGCCGTCGGGCGTGTCGCCGGCCAGGAGGCGCTCGAAGCCCGCCTCGTCGATCACCGCCACGCCGAGCTTCTCCGCCTTGGCGAGCTTGCTGCCGGCGTCGCGGCCGGCCACGAGCCAGTCGGTCTTCTTGGAGACGCTCGAGGCGGCGCGGCCCCCGGCGGCGCGGATCGCCTCCTCCGCCTCCTCGCGCGAGCGGCGCTCGAGCGTGCCGGTGACGACGAGCGTCCGCCCCACGAGCGGGCCCTCGGCGGCCGGGGCGCTCCCCGCCGGCACCTCGAGCGACACCCCGGCCGCGCGCAGCCCCTCGATCACGCGCCGCCCCTGCTCGTCGTGGAGCCAGGCGTGGACGCTCTCGGCGATCACCGGCCCGATCTCGTCGACGGCGGAGAGCTCCTCCACGCCGGCGGCAGCCAGGCGGTCGACGGTGCCGAAACGGGCGGCGAGGATGCCCGCCACGCGCGGTCCGACGTGGCGGATCCCCAGGCCGTTGAGGAGCCGCGCGAGGCCGCGCGTGCGGCTGGCGGCGATCCCCGCCACGAGGTTCTCGGCCGACTTCTCCCCCATCCGCTCCAGTGGCACCAGCTGCCCCGCCTCGAGCCGGTAGAGGTCGGCGTAGTCGCGCACCAGGCCCGTGGCCACCAGCTGCTCGACGAGCTTGTCGCCCAGCCCCTCGATGTCCATCGCACCGCGCGAGGCGAAGAAGCGCAGCCGCTCGCGCACCCGCGCCGGGCAGTCGACGTTCGGGCAGCGGAGGAAGACCCCCTCGGGGTCGCGCACGATCCCCGCGCCGCATTCGGGGCATTCCGCGGGGGGGCGCCACTCGGCGAGCTCCCCCTCGCGCCGGTGGCGCTCCACGCGCACGACGTGGGGGATCACCTTGCCGGCCTTCTCCACCACCACCACGTCGCCGACGCGGATGTCCTTCCGCGCCACCTCGTCGGCGTTGTGGAGGCTCGCCCGGCGCACGATCGTGCCGGCGAGCTCCACCGGCTCCAGATCGGCCACCGGCGTCACGGTGCCGCCGCGCCCCACCTGGACGCGGATCCCGGCGAGCGTGGTGGTGGCCTCGAACTTCTCGAACTTCCAGGCGATCGCCCAGCGCGGCGACTTCGAGGTCGCGCCGGCCTCCGCCTGCTGGGCGAAGTCGTCCACCTTGACGACGAAGCCGTCGACCTCGAAATCGAGCCCGTGGAGCTCCTCGATCAGCTCCTGGCCGCGTTCGATCAGGGCCTCGATCGAGTCGAAGCGCCCGCCCCCGGGGGCGACCGGCAGCCCCGCGGCCCGGGCCCACTCGAAGAGCGCCGTCTGCGACCCGATTCCGAGGGCGGCCGGGTCGGCGATGCCGTGGCAGAAGAAGCGCAGGGGCCGCGCGGCGCACTGCCGCGGATCGAGGAGGCGGACGCTGCCGGCGGTGACGTTGCGGGTGTTGGCGTAGGGGGGCAGGCCGTCGCGCACCTGGCGCTCGTTCAGGCGCACGAGGTCGGAATTGGCCATGTACACCTCGCCGCGGATCTCGACGCGCGACGGCGGTTCGGGGAGGTCCAGGCGCAGCGGCAGGTCGCGGATCGTGCGGGCGTTGTGGGTGATGTCGTCCCCCACCGTGCCGTTGCCGCGCGTGGCGGCCAGCGCCAGGCCGCCGCGCTCGTAGGTCAGGCTCACCGCCACGCCGTCGATCTTCAGCTCCAGCACCCACTGCGGCGGGCGGGCGTCGCCGCCGTCGGCGAGCAGCTTCTGCACGCGCTTCGCCCAGGCCGCCAGGTCGTCGGCGGAGTAGGTGTTGTCCATCGAGAGCATGGGGATCGCATGGCGGACGGGCCGCAGCCCGTCGACCGGCGCCCCCCCGACGCGTTGCGTCGGGCTGTCGGGGGAGGCGAGCTCGGGATGGCGCTCCTCGAGGGCCCGCAGCTCCTCGAGGAGGCGGTCGTACTCGAGATCGGAGATCTCGGGCGCCGCCTCGACGTGGTAGCGGCGGTCGTGGTGGCGGATGAGCCCGCGCAGCTCCGCCACGCGCCGGGCCGCCGCGGCGCTCACGACCCGGCCCCGTCGGCCGGAGGGGGCGGCGTGCCGGCGAGGCGTTCCCGGTCCTCCCGGAGACTCTCCTCACGCATCCGCCGGCGCGTCCGGCGGTGGTCGAGATCGTCGACGGCGATCGATCCGACGGTGGCCACGGCGAGGAGGACGAGCTCCACGGCGAGGGCCGTGGTGCCGTACCGCGACACGAGGCGATCGAGCCCGTGCGGTGCCTGCCGGGCCGTCTCGACGCGCACGCCGCGGAGCACGGCGATGCCGAAGGCGCTCGCCGTGAGCGTGGAGGCGGTCCGCACCACGCCGAGGAGGACGGTGAACGGGTTCGGACGGCGGCGGCGCATGGCGGGAAAGTATAGCCGTCCGCGTCAGGCCGCCCGGCGCAGGGCTCCCGACGCCAGCACCGCCCCCGCGGCGGCCACGACCTCGTCGACGGCGATCGCCGCCATGGCGCGGCGGTCGGTCTTGCGGTCGCGCCACGGCGGCCGCTCGGCGGGCGGCGGCTCGACGGTGGCGTGGCCGGCGCCCCAGGGGCCGTTGCGGGCCGCGGGCACCGGGCCGAAGAGCCCTACGCAGGGCGTGCCCACCGCGGCCGCCAGATGGAGCGGGCCGGTGTCGGAGGAAACGAAGAGCGCCGAGAGGCGGCACAGCTCGGCGAGCTCGACGAGCGACGTCGGCGGGGCTGTCACCGCCCCGGACGCCTCGGCCACACGCCGCGCCGCGGCCTCCTCGCGCGGCCCGCCCCACACCACGACCACCGGCCGGCCGTGGCGTGCCGCCAGGCGCCGCGCGGTGGCGGCGAGGCGGTCCTCGGGCCAGAGTTTCGAGGCCCAGCCCGCGCCCGGATTGAGGAGCACCGGCGCCCGCGCCGCGTGCAGCGAGCGCACGAAGCGCTCCATCGCCTCGCGCGCCTTGGGCCAGGAGGGCATGTCGAACCGCGGCAGCCCCGGCTCGATCCCCAGCGGCGCGACGAGGGCGAGATTCCGTTCCACGACGTGCCCGGCGCGCGTGGCGACGCGGTGCGTGGTCGCCAGCCACGAGCCCTCGCGGGCGTCCGCGCCGGCCGGGCCGATGCGGATCGGGCTGGCCGCCAGCGCCGTCACCAGCGCGCTCTTGAGGAGCCCCTGCATGTCGATCGTGACGTCGGCGGAGAAGTCGGCGAGCTCGCGGCGCAGGCGGAGCCATTCCGCCGGACGCCGAGCCCAGCCGCGCGCCGGGCGGAAGACGCGGTCGATGGCCGGGTGACCCTCGAGGAGGTCGCCGGTGCGTCCCTCCACGACCCAGCCGATCCGGGTCGTGGGAAACGCGCGGCGCAGCGCCACCGCCACCGGCACGCCGTGGAGGACGTCGCCGATGGCGGAGAGCTTGACCAGGAGGATGGCGCGGGGGGCGGGCATCGGAGGCGGGTGGGGGCCGCAGGAGGCGACAGGGAATGGCGGGGAACGGGCAGCGGGCGGATTCCGGGGGCACGATCACACAGAAATCGCCGCGCCGGGGCAAGGCCGGTTCGGCCGCGCGACGCCCGACCGCGGCCCGCTTCAGGCGGGGGCGTCGAGCTGCGCGAGGTCGCAGAGCACCGCCGAGGCCACCTGGTGCGGGCAGCTCCACACCAGGAACAGCAGCGCCTCCGTGGCGGCCCGGCCGGCGGGGTGGCCGGCGACGAATCCCGCCCCCTTCGCCGCCACCAGCGCCCCCTGCGCCACGCGCAGGCAGAGCCCCGTGGCGGCGGTGCGCAGGGCGTCGCGCACCTCGGGGGGCGTGCCGGCGTCGTCGCCGGCGGCGCGGAGGCGGCCGGCGAGCCGGTCGATCTCCGCGGCGAAGCCGTCGACGGCCGGACCGAGTCCGGGCCGCGCCGCCGCCTCGCCCCGGAGAAGGGCCAGGGAGCCGCGGGCCGCCCCGAGCGCCAGGGCCGTCGTCGCCAGCCCGCCGGTGCGGGCGCCGGCGGAGCCCTCGGGGC
>CAISKG010000119.1 GCA_903885855.1 uncultured Planctomycetaceae bacterium | reverse complement strand
GGCGTCGCCACGCGGGCGGCGAGGGGGCGCGCGGGCTGCATGCGGGAAGCCTCCGGGCGAAGGGACGCGGTCGACGCTGGCTGTGGGAGTCGTCCGAGGGGGCGGGATACCGATCGGTGGCTCACGGTCGGGCGGCCGTCGGCACGTCGAGGATCGTCACGGCGCCGTCGCCGCCGGAGACGACGATCCGCGCGCCCGCCGGATCGAAGGCGGCATGGTTGCCGATCCGCCCCACGCGCGTGTCCGCGAGCGGCGCACCCCCGGCCCGCCCCCAGAACCGCACCTCTCCAGCATAGCCGCAGGAAAGGAGCACCGCACCGGAGGGGGCGTAGGCCACCGATTGCACGAAGTCGCCATGGCCCGCGAGCGCCCCCTCGGCCGCCCCGGTGGCCAGATTCAACAGCCGCACCGTGCGGTCGGCGCCGCCCGCGGCGACCTGCGTGCCGCCGGGATCGATGGCCACGCCGTAGACGGTCTCGGGGGTCGTCGCGAGGATCTTGAGCTGCCGGGCGCCGCCGAGATCCCAGAGGCGCAGCGTCTTGTCGGCGCCGGCGGAGACCACCAGCGCCTCGTCGGGGGAGAGGGCCAGGGCGTGGATCGGCCCCTCGTGGCCCTGCAACTGCGCGCGTTGCTGGCCGGTGGTGCCGTCCCACACGCGCACGATCCTGTCGGCGCCCGCGCTGACGATCGTGCCACCGTCCTGGCTCACCGCCACCGCGAGCACCGCGCCGCCATGGTCGAGCTTGAGCAGCGCCGCGGGGGCCCCGCTCACGTGCCGCGTGAGGCGGCCGTCGGCCTGGCAGGCCCAGACGTCGCGGCCACCGCGGTCGAACGCGAGGCGCACGACCTCGGCGGCCACTGCGAGGGTGTCGTGGGGCGCCAGTTCGCGCCCCGGCTGCGGCTGCGCGGGGGGCACGGGAGACCCGAAGAGCGCGATCCGCGCCGGCGCCCCGTCGGCCGCCGCCACCCCCGCCGCGAGGCGCTGGCCGTCGGCCCGCCATGCCAGGGCGGTGACCGCCGCGCCGACCTCGAGCGTTTGCAGCGTCTGCCATCCGGCCGTCTCGATCACGCGCACGCTCCCCGCGCCGTCGCCGACGGCCAGACGCTGCTGGTCGGGGCGCATGGCGAGCGTCACCGGCACCGCGAGACCCTCCGCGACCACCCGCGCGGGGCCCGCACCGGCCGGATCGACGAGGCGCACGCGGCCGTCGGCCGAGGCGACGAGCGTCCCGTTGCCGGGCCCGAGGGCCAGCGCGGAGGGCACGCCCCCCTCCAGCGCGAGCGACACGGCCGCCGCGCCGCGCCAGGCCGCGAGCGTTCCCTCCCGGCCCGCCGAGAGGAGGCTCTGGCCGTCGGCGGCGAAGCGCACCACCGCCGGCGCGTCACGGTGCAGCGTGCTGGACTCGAGCGCCGTGCCCGAGGCGGCGTCCCAGAGATGCGCCACGCCGTCGGCGTCGGTCGTCGCCAGGCGCTTGCCGTCGGCGGAGAAGGCGGCACGCCGGGCGGGCCGGGGCAGCGTGCGCGCCGGCGAACCGTCGGCGGTGTTCCAGAGATGCGTGGCGTCGTCGCCGGCGGAGGCCACGACCGCGCCGGACGGCGCGAGTGCCAGCTCCCGGATGTGCTTTCCCGTGGCAGGGGTGCGCCAGGCGATCCGCAGGTCGGGGAGGGCGAGGGCGACGAGCGCCCCGTCGGCCAGGCCGGCGTAGGCCCGCGCGCCGTCGCCCGCGACGGCCACCCCCTCCACCGCCGCGCCGACCGCGACGATCGCCTCCAGGCTGCGGGGTCGCACCGCGCCCGGCGACGTGCCGTCGAAGCCCGCCCACGCGCGGCTCTCCGGCCCCACCAAGAGCAGCTGACGGATCGGCGCGGCGCCCGCGGCCTCCTCGAGGACGAGACCGGAATCGGCGGCGTAGCAGCGCACACGCGGCGTGGCGTCGGCGACGGCGACCTCGGCGCCCGTGCGGCCGATCGCCAGCGCCGTGGGAGGCGCTCCCGTGGCCAGCGGCGCCGTGCCGGCCTGGCCCTCGCGCCACATGCCGAGCAGCCCCTGGGCGTCGATCGCCGCCAGACGCGTGCCGTCGGACGTGGCGGCGATGAACGCCGGGGCGATCTCCCCCAGCACGGGCGGCGCGGCCTCGCCGGTGGGCGACCAGCGCTGCACCCCCTGCCGCCCGGCGACGATTCCCGCCAGCCCCGCCTCCCCCGCCAGGGGCACAAGCGCCGTGCAGATCTCGGCCGGGGTCGTTCCCACGACCACCACCCGGTCGACCGCCGGAGTCCACAGCCGCGCCACGCCATCGGCGCCGCCGGTGAGGAACGCGGCGCCGGCCGCGGTGACGCAGCCCGGCTTCGCGGCCGCCACGAAGCGCTCCGCCGCGCGGCCCGCGGCGACGTCGAAGAGGGTGGCGCCGTCGTCGCCGACGGCGACGACCCGGCTGCCGTCGGCGGCGGGGGCCACGCCGCGCACCGGGACGGCGAGGGCGAAGGCCACGCGGGGCGGCGCCTCGGCGGCCACCAGCGCCGCGGTGTCCCAGACCGCGACGCGGCCGTCGTCGCAGCCCACGCTCAGGCGGCCGCCGTCGGCGGAGAACGCGGCGTCGGTGATCCTCCCGGGCCCGGCGCCGGTGCCCGTCGCGGCGTCGCCCACCACGAGTCCCCCCTCCACGCGCCACGCCACGAGCCGGCCGCCGGCGCCGCCGGCGACGAGCCGCGTGCCGGCGGGGTCGGCGGCGAGGACGCGGCATTCAGCGACGGGGGGGGGAATCTCCTGGGCCGGGCCGGCGTCGGGGGCCGCGGCCGGCGACAGGCTCCAGACGCGCAGCGTCCCGTCCTGCGCCAGCGTGGCGAGGGCTTCCGCGCCGAGGAAGGCGACGTCGGCCTGCGGCGTCGGCAGCGTCTTCTCGAGCACCGCGGACCCGTCGGCGGTCTTCCAGACGCGGATCGAGCCCGTGGCGGTGACGGCGGCGGCCAGCGCGCCGTCGCGGCTGGCCGCGACCGCCGCCACGGCACCTGCCGGCGCGGCGCCGAGCGAGCGCGTGGCCTGCCCCGAGGCCGTGTCCCAGACGCGCACCGACTGATCCTCGCCGCCGCTGACGGCGATCCTCCCGTCGGCCGCGGCCGCCACCGCGACGAGCGCCTGGGCATGGCCGGCGAGGTCACGAGGCGGCGTCGTCGGCAGCCGCGCGTGCTTGAGCGTGCCGTCGGCCCCGGCCGACCACAGGCCGCCGCCGGCGCGGTCGTGGGCCAGCGCGCGCACGGCGCCGGCATGCGCGAGGATCGCGCCCCGCGCCGCGCCGTCGGCCGTGCCCCAGAGCGTGATCGTGCCCGTCTCGTCGCCGATGGCCAGCCCCGTGCCGTCGGCCGTGACCGCCAGCGCCCCGATCGGCGCCGGCAGTGGCCCGAATTGGCGCACGGCCTGCCCGGCCGGGCTCCACAGCCGCACCGTGCGG
>CAISKG010000118.1 GCA_903885855.1 uncultured Planctomycetaceae bacterium | reverse complement strand
GTCGGGGAGCGGGCTCGACACCGCCCAGGAGTTCCCCCTGGCGGTGCTCGGGGGCGACGCCGACGTCGGGAGCGATTACTCGCGGCGCGAGGTGCAAAAGGCCGTGGTCCGCTTCGCGCCGGGGCAATCGGCCGCTCTCGTGCCGATCCCGCTCCTGGCGACCCGCGCGCCGCAGCCGGCGGAGCGACTGCGCCTGCGCGTCGGCTCGGCGGCTCCCGAGGCGCCGGCGGCGCTGGTGACGCTGCTGTTGGGAACGACGGCGCCGGCTCCCACGCCGGCGCCGGCCGTCACCCTCGCGAGCACCGCCGGCCGGCGGATGTTCATCGAGGCCACGCCGAAACGGGCGGCGCTCGCGCTCCTCTCGCAGCCCACCGACCGGACCGGGAGTGATCAGGGCCTGCGGACGCTGGCGCTGGTGCTCAACGCCGGCCAGCGGCCGGCGCTCGAGCCCCAGGACGGCGCATCGCTCGCGGCCACGCGGCCGGTCGCCGAGGGCGCTTTCGCCGGCGGCGGTGTCTCCCTCGCCGTCATGGGACGGGTGCTCGGGGAGTTCCCGGTGGAGGCGCGCGTCGTGCACGGCGCGGCGATGACGCTCGCGCAGTTCCGGCGCCAGGCCCTGGCCACGCTCGGCAGGCGCGACGGCTTCGTGATCGCCGATTACGACCTGGGGGCGACCGGCCAGGGGCTCGGCGGGCATGCCGCCGCCCTGGGGGCGTACGACCGGCGTTCCGACCGCTTCCTGGTGATCGACCCCTCCGGATCGGTCCACCGCCCCCAGTGGGTGAAGGCCCGCGACCTGTGGCAGGGCATGCGGGCCGTCGACCCGCGGTCGGGCACCACGCGGGGCATGATCCTCGTCAGGGCGTGAGGCGGGGGCGGGGTCAGTCGTCGCCCGCGCCGCCCTCCGCGTCGTCGTCGTCCTCCTCCGCGTCGGTGACCGCCCACTCGGGGTACGGGGAGCCGCCGCGGACATGCCGCCAGAGGATGCGGTTGAGCGCGTCCTCCGGCGCCCGGTCGATCTCGGTGAAATTCATCGCGGCGCTCGCCTCGGCGTCCCCGCGTTGCACCGGATCGAGGAGCGTGTGCGGCTGGCCGTTCATCCGATCCAGCGGCACCGTCGCCGGCAACGCCGTGAACGGGGCCGGATCGGCCTCGTCGGTGAAGCAGTCGAACATCGGGGTCGCCGAGGCGTCGAACTGGTTGAGCGGATCGAGGCCGAGGATCTGGCCGATGGTCCGCAGCACGCTCGTGGTGTTGTAGCGCGTGCCGACCACCGCCCCGCGCCGCACGTGGGGCCCGGCGAGGTAGCAGGTGGTGCGGTAGCCGCTGACGTGGTCCCAGCCCGCCTGCGGGTCGTCCTCGATGGCGAACACCGCCATCTTCGGCCAGAAGCGGCTGTGCGACAGCGCCTCGAGGATCCGCCCGAAGGCCAGATCGTTGTCGGCGATGGAGGCTTCGGGCGTGGGGAACCCGGGGGAGGTGCCGCTGGTATGGTCGTTGGGGAGGCAGATGATGACCAGGTTCGGATACTCCCCGCGGGCCTCGAAGTCGGCGAGTTCCCGGATCACGAAGTCGGCCCGGAACTGATCGGGGACGTTCATGTCCCACCCCACGGTGCCCGATGGCGAGAAGGCCCGGATCGACTCGATCGCCGGCTCCGACGCGAAGATGACGTCCGTCTGCGCTGCGCCCGCAAGGAACGCCGCGTGGCAGGCGGCGAAGTCGGGGCGGCCGGCCCTCGCCGCGTCGCGCCAGCGCACGCGCGGCATCATGAACTCGCCGTAATTGCGGATCGAGCGCCCCTTCTCGCGGGCCCGGTCCCAGATGAACCCGGCCGGCGACCAGGCCAGGGCGTCGGCGTCGGCGTCCTCCATGCCGTCGGGATAGCTGCGCGGGAAGCCGGCGAAGCCGCGCTCCACGTAGTCGCTCGCCACGGCCGAGGTGCTCCAGTTGTGGCCGTCCGCGGAGAGGATCCCGCAGCAGTAGGTGTTGTCGAGGAGCACCCAGCGCCGCGCGATGGCGTGTTGGTTCGGCGTCAGGCCCTCGCCGAAGATGCACAGCTCCGCGCGGCCGTTGCCCTCGGGAATGTCGCCGAGCACCTGGTCGAAGGTCCGGTTTTCCTTGATCACGTAGACCACGTGCTCGATCAGGCTCGGCTCGCCGATCCGCTCGGGAATCGCGCGCGGCGCGACCCCGTCGCGCGGCGGCAGGAGCGCCTCGCGGATGGCGGGAGCGCGCAGGAGGCGTGCCGTCCGCTCCGACAGCGCCTCGAGCGCCGCCTCGTCGGGAAGGGGCACGAGCGACAGGCTGCCGTGGTAGTGGTGCGAGTTGTAGCCCTCGCGCCCCCCGGTGGTGCGCGGTCCCGTCGGCAGGCCCTTCATGTTGGAGACGGCCAGCGCCCCGCGGGGCCCGTCGACGGCGATTCCCGATGGATACCAGCCCACCGGGATCAGCCCCTCGAGGCGCGTCTCCGGCGGCTCGGAGGGATCGTCGCCGTCGGCGTGCCACGCGAGGACGGCGACGGCGTTCTGGGCGGCGTTGCAGGCGTAGAGCCGGGTGCCGTCGGCGGAGAAGGCGAGCGCCCCCGGCTGCGCCCCGAAGAGCTCGGCGGGCGTGCGTTTCGTCCCCGCGACCGCCACCACCGCCCCCGACGCGGCGTCGAGGATCGTGAGGGTGTCGTCGCCCGCGTTGGCACAGACGACGTGGCGCCCGTCGGGGCTGCCTGCCAGCGCCGAGGCATGGCGGCCGACGAGCACCTCCGACGTCGCCCCGGAGTCGAGGTCGACGACCGTCACGCTCCCTTCGCTGGCGATGAACGTGGTGGGATCGACGCGCACGAGCGTGCCCTTGCCGGCGGGGCCGGTCGTGTCTCCGGGCCCCGGGCGCCGCCCCCCCCAGTTGCTGACGAAGGCCTTGGCGCCGACGAGCACGACGTCGAACGGGGCCACCCCGACGTCGAACGCGCGGAGCACCTTGCCCGTCACGGAGTCGATCTCGAGGAGCCGATTGGAGAGGTTTCCGCAGACGTACAGACGCGTGCCGTCGGCCGAGAGGGCCAGGCCCGACGGAATCTCCGCGGGGCGCCCGGGGGCGTGCGCCGGCGGAAGGGGGATGGTGTGCGAGGGGCGCACCTTCCCGGCGGCGACCGTGAACACCTTCACGCCCCCCTGGACGTCGCTCATGTAGAGCCGGCCGCCGTCGGGGGCGAACCGGAGCCCGGTGAAGCTCTGGATCGCCTTGGCATCGGGCGCGAGGTTGCGGTCGGGCTGGTCGGCCGGAGCCGGGGCGTTGACGTCCGCCGGCGGAAGGCCGACACGATCGAGGATCGAGCCGTCGTCCGGATCGACGACCACGATCTCGCTGGTCTTCCCCGATGTGACCAGGATCGATCCGTCCGGCGCGAGGGCCACCGCCTGGGGCCGGAGGCCCGGCAGTTCCACCTGCCGGCCGGTCGGCATGAGGATCTGGTTGACCGGGGTGACGGTGGCCCCGTCCCGGCGACCGACCGGGCCGTCGGGAAGGACCGGCTCACCGTCGTCGCCCCTCAGGGACGCACCGGCGACGGCCTGGCCCAGGGCCAGGAGACAGGCGAGGAGGCGTCGGCGGGGGGGCGCGGCCATGGCGGAGAGGATACCGCGCCGGACGGGGGGGCAGGGGAGGGGCCGGGACGCGCCCCGGCGCCGTACACTGCCGCCTTCCCCATGGAGCCCGGGCGTGCATCCCCTCGTCACGATCGTCTGCACCGTCTGCCTCCTCGCCGCCGCCGCGCCGGCCGCCGCGGAGGACGACCTCGCCACCTGGCGGGCCGCCCGTGAGGAGCGGCTCCGTGCCGAGAACGGCTGGCTCGCGCTCGTGGGCCGGTTCGAGCTGTCCCCGGGGCCCAACACGATCGGCACCGCCTCCGACTGCGACGTGGTCTTCCCCGCGGCGCTCGCCGGCAGCGGTCCGCCTCGGCTCGGCGCCGTGGTGGTCGATCCGCTCGCGGGCACCGTGACGCTCGCGCCGGCGGGCGACGCCCGCTTCGTCGACGGCGCGGGCCCGGTCACCCCCCCCCGCGTGCTCGCCGTGGACGAGCCCGACTGGGTCGGGATCGGCCGCTTCCGCTTCCAGGTGATCCAGCGCGGCGGGCGCCACTTCCTGCGCCTGGCCGACAACGAGTCCCCGGCCCGACGCGACTTCCCCGGCTGCCGCTGGTATGAGCCGGACGACAGATTCCGCATCGAGGCCACGTACGTCGCCCACGAGCCCGGTGACGCGATCGACCTGGTGGACGTGGCCGGCAACGTCGCCGCGCGCCCCTGCCCGGGCCACGCGGAGTTCACCGTCGCGGGGGAGCGGCTGCGACTCGACGCGGTCGCCGAGGAGGGGGGGCTGTTCTTCGTGTTCCGTGACGCCACCGCCGGCGACACGACCCATGCCGGCGGCCGATTCCTCTCGGTGCCCGGGACGCCCGCCGACGGCGCGACCTTCACCCTCGACTTCAACCGCGCCTACAACCCTCCCTGCGCCATCTCGGCCCACACCACCTGCCCCACGCCCCCGGCGCGAAACCGCCTCCCGGTGCGGATCGAGGCCGGGGAGCGTCGTCCGCCGGCAGGCGCCGCCGGGGATACGAGGCCATGAAGCGACTGCTGCGAACCTGGTCGCGCGATCTCGCGGGGGCCGCCCGGGTCTTCGCCGCCCGGCGCACCGATCCCGCGGACGTGGCCGGGCTGATCGCCGAGCTGCGCCCCGTGCCGTGCGGCCGGGAGCCGATCCGGCTCGGGCCCCCGGGTGACGGCGGCTATCTGGTGCCCGACGACCTGGCGGGCATCGGCAGCTGCTTCTCGCCGGGCGTCGACCGGGAATGCCGTTTCGAACTGGACTGCGCCGCCCGCGGGATGCGTGTCTTCATGGCGGACGCCTCCGTCGCCGGGCCGCCGGTGGCGGATCCCGCGTTCGCCTTCCTCCCCCGGTACCTCGGCGCGGTGGGGGACGGGATCACCATGACCCTCGACGAATGGGTGGCCGGCAGCGGCGCCGCCCCCGGCGACCTGCTCCTGCAGATGGACATCGAGGGGCACGAGTACGCCACCCTCCTCGCGACCAGCCCGGCCCTTCTGGCCCGCTTCCGGATCCTGGTCATCGAGTTCCACGACCTCGTGCAGCTGTTCAACCGTCCCTTCTTCGCGTTGGCCAGGGCGGCGTTCCGCAAGCTGCTGCGCCACCACGCCTGCGTGCACCTCCACCCCAACAATTGCTGCGGCCAGGAGACGATCGCCGGGATCGCGATCCCGCGGGTCATGGAGTTCACCTTCCTGCGCCGCGACCGGGTCCGCGCCGGCGGTGCCGCCTGGCGCACCCCGCACGCCCTCGATCGCGACAACACCGCGCGGCCGGCGCTCCCGCTGCCGGGGGCCTGGCACCCGACCGGTTGATCGCTGGCAGCCGCCGCCCGGCTCAGAATTGCTCGAGCCGCATCACGTCGACCGGCTCGATCCACACCGTGAGGCGCTCCTGGGCGTAGCACGGCTCGCGCAGGGCGCGGAGGATCGCGGCCGCCACGTCGGCCGTGACGATCGTCTCGAAGCGCGACAGGGCCCGGCCGCCCCCCGGCTCCGGGCGCCGGCCCCCGCCGTGGCACGGCACCGCCGTGTATCCCGAGGCCCCGCACTCGCGGACGAGCGTCACGAGGTCTCCCTCGAGCGCTTCCGGCCCCACCACCGTGATCCGGCGCATCTGCACCGTGACGCGGTGGCGCGCCGCGAGGGGATGCGCCGAGGCCTGGCGGTGGGCGTCGAGCCCCACGATCTCCAATCGCAGGCCGGCCTGCTCGAAATCGAGCGCCAGCTCGTGGAGCTTCTCCATCACGCTGGAATCCACCAGCGACGTCCCCTCCAGATTCACGATCACGTTGTTGTTCTGCACCAGCCCCAGCTGCTCGATCTGGCGGCGGAAGGGGATCCAGTTGCTGAACACCGCCGACCCGCTGGCGTCGATGCGCACGGTCTGGTCGTCGATCGTCGTGACGTCGAGGAAGGGCTTGAACATCGACGCCAGCGGCACGCCGTTGATGACGTGGATCACGAATTTCAGCAGCACGCCGATCCCCACGCCCACCAGCAGGTCGGTGGCGAGGATGGCGACGATCGTCGCCACGAAGATCAGCAGCTGCTCCGATCCGATCTTGAAGACGTTGATGAACTCGCGCGGCGACGCGAGGCGGAAGCCGGTGTAGACGAGCATCGCCGCGAGGGCCGAGAGGGGGATGCGGTGGATCAGGCCGGGCGCGAGGGCAACCGCCGCGAGGAGAAACAGGCCGTGCCACAGGTCGGCGAAGCGCGTCCGTGCGCCGTTGTCGATGTTCGCCTTGCTGCGGACGATCTCGGAGATCATCGGCAGGCCGCCGATCGAGGCGGCGGCGACGTTCGCGATCCCGACGGCGAGCAGGTCGCGGTTCATGTCGGTCTTGCGCTTCCAGGGATCGAGCAGATCGATCGCCTTCGCGGACAGGAGCGACTCCACGCTCCCCACCAGGGCGAACAGGATCACCCACTTGAGCCCCTCCAGACGCGTCGCGGGGGCGGAGAAGACGGTGAAGTCCGGGGTCTGGATCGCGGCGGCGAGGTTGCGCGGCACGGTCACCAGGAACGACTCGCCGATCGCGTATTCATGGCCGGCGAACTGGTAGTAGTGGTCGTGGGAGAGGTCGAACCATGCCCCCATCGGCACGGCCACGGCGAGCACGAGCAACTGCGCCGGCACGTATCGCAGCCAGCCCGGTCGGAGCCTGCCGCGGATCGCGGGCCAGCCGAAGAGGATCGCCAGGCTCACCAGGCCGATGAGCGTGATCGCAGGATTGAGGTGGAGGATCTTCTCGGGCAGCTCGCGGAGGACCTCGAGGGGCTCCCCCTGCGCCTTCTGGCCGAAGACCACCGGGAGCTGCTTGATGCAGATGATGAAGCCGATCGCCGCGAGCATGCCGTGCACGACGGCGGTGGGGAAGAACTCGCTCAGCGCCCCGGCGCGAAGGAGGCCGAAGGCCACCTGGAGACAACCCGCCGCGCAGCCCACCGCGATCGCCATCCGGTAGGCGGCGAGATCGGCGCCGGGGTCGGCGCCGCCGGTGTAGCCGAAGGCCTGCATCGCCCCCAGGACGATCACGATCAGGCCGGCCGCCGGCCCCTTGATCGTCAGCTCCGAGTTGCTCACGAGGCTCGTCACGATCGCGCCGACGATGGCGGTGAAGACGCCGGCGATCGGCGGAAAGCCGCTGGCCAGCGCGATGCCGAGGCACAGCGGCAGCGCGATCAGGAACACCAGGAAGCCGCTGATGGCGTCGCTGCGCAGATGCTGCACGAAGCCGCGGGCATCGCCACGCGGAACCGGCCCGGCGGGCGGGGAGGGGCGTGGCTCGGCGGGAGGGGGGCTGGTCATGGCGGGCGATGCGGACCGGGTCGGCGATCGCAGGCCGGGCCCGGAAGGCCCGCCGCGGCGATCACGGCGCGGAGGAGTCTACGTCGGATGGCGGCGTGCCACCACGCTGCGAAGCGACGCTGAAGGCCCCTCCGCGACCGGCGACCGCAGAATCCGTCAGGGGCGCGACGCACGACCGTCGCATCCGGCCGGATCGGCGCCACCGCACCGCCCCGCGGCCCGCGGCCCCCCACGAAGAAGCAAGAAATGACCCGTGCCGCAACGGGGGGCCGCCCACCCGCACCGGGGACCGCCGACGTCCCGCGACCGTGGGATCAGCGATGCCGCTTCATGAGCGCGTCGAGCGCCGCGGCACCCGGGCAGAGCGACTCGAAGGGCAGATCCACCAGGGGCGCGGCGGTCGTCCGCAGTTGGTCGTGCATGTCACGACTGGCCGGGTCGATGAACAACAGCCCCGTGGCCACCTCGCCACGCGCCTGGCAGGCGCGGACGTGGGCGTAGGCGCTCGCCCTGTCGGTGGGATCGTAGCCGGCGGCGGTGGCGCGCAGGCGCACCGCGCTGCCGTCGTGCATCGGCACCACGTGCAACTCGCCCCCGCCGTCGGACGGTGCGGCCCGCTCGGGCAGCGTGATCTCGAGATGGACCGGCACGTAGTCGGCTTCGACGGCCTCCACCTCGTGGTCGCGCGTGTATTTGTAGCTCTTCGTCGAGCCGTCGTGGTCGTTGAACGTGACGCACGGGGAGATCACGTCCACCAGGGCCAGCCCCTTGTGGGAGAGCCCGGCCTTGAGGATCGGCACCAGCTGCTTCTTGTCGCCGGAGAACGACCGGGCGACGAAGGTGGCGCCGATCGACAGGGCCAGGAGCACCGGGTCGATGGGGGCCTGTTCGTTCGCCTCACCGCGTTTGGAGGTGCTCCCCACGTCGGCCGACGCCGAGAACTGCCCCTTGGTGAGGCCGTAGACGCCGTTGTTCTCGATGACGTAGAGCATGTCGACGTTGCGGCGGATGGCGTGGCACATCTGCCCCAGGCCGATCGACAGCGAGTCGCCGTCGCCGGAGATGCCGATGTAGGTCAGCCCGCGGTTGGCCGCGGCGGCGCCCGTGGTCACCGAGGGCATGCGACCGTGCACGGAATTGAAGCCGTGCGACTGCTTCATGAAGTAGGCGGTCGTCTTCGAGGAGCATCCGATGCCGCTCATCTTGGCCGCCCGATGGGGCTCGAGCTCGAGCTCCCAGGCGGCCTGCACCAGCGCCGCGGTGACCGAGTCGTGGCCGCAGCCGGCGCACAGGGTCGACATCACCCCCTCGTAGTCGCGCAGGGTGAGGCCGAGCGCGTTGGTGCGGAGGCTCGGATGGCGGACCGGGGGCTTGACGATCGAGGTCATGCGGGAACTCCACCGACGTGACGGACAACGGAATCGACCACCACCCGGGCCGTGAGGGGCATGCCGCCGTAGTCGAGAATCGGCGTCAGGCGCTCCGGCGCGATCCCCAGTTCGATCGTGAGGAGCGACCGCAACTGTGCGTCGCGGTTCTGCTCCACGACGAACACGCGCTCGTGCGACTCGATGAACTCGCGCACCTCCTCGGGGAACGGGAACGCCCGGATGCGCATCACGTCGACCGGGATCTCCTGGGCGGCGAGCAGATCGGCCGCCTCGCGGACCGCGGCGTCGCAGCCGCCGAGCGTCACCAGGCCGATCTCGGCCCCCGCCCGGAGCGTGTAGGCGGGCCGCGGCACGAGCGTGGCGGCGTGGGCGAACTTCCGCCGCAGGCGGTCCACCACCTCGATGTAGGCGTCGGAGTCCTCGGTGTAGGCGGCGTGCTTGTCGTGGCCGGAGCCACGCACGAAGTAGGCCCCCTTGCCGCCGACGCCCGGCAGCGTGCGGGCCGCGATGCCGTCGCCGTCGACGTCGAGGTAGCGGGAGAACCGCTTCAGCTTCTCCAGGTCGGCCGCGTCGAGCACCTTGCCCCGGTCGGGGCGGTAGGAGTCGTCCCACTCGAAGCGGTCGACCATCCAGTCGTTCATGCCGATGTCGAGATCGGTGGCCACGAACAGCGGCGTCTGCAGGCGGTCGGCGAGGTCGAAGGCCTGCACCGCCATCTCGAAGGCCTCGCGCGGGTTGGCCGGGAAGAGGATCGGGTGGCGGGTGTCGCCATGGGAGGCGTAGGCGAGGGAGACGAGATCGGCCTGCTGGGTGCGGGTGGGCATGCCGGTGGCCGGGCCGCAGCGCTGGATGTCGAAGAACACCGCGGGGATGTCGGTGTAATAGGCCAACCCGATGAACTCCTGCATCAGCGAGATGCCCGGGCCGGAGGTGTTGGTGAACGCGCGGGCCCCGGCCCAGCCGGCGCCGATCACGATCCCCGCCGCCGCCAGCTCGTCCTCCGCCTGGAGGATGCAGTAGCGCCGCTCGCCGGTGGAGGCGTCGACGCGGTACTTCTCGCAGAAGGCCTTGAACGCCTCCATCAGCGAGGTCGCCGGCGTGATCGGATACCACGCCCCGACCGTCGCGCCGGCGTACAGGGCCCCGAGGGCGCAGGCGGTGTTGCCGTCGATCAAGATCGAGCCGCCGGTGGCGTCCATGCGCTCGAGGCGGAAGGGGAGCGGGCACTCGAAGTGCTGCTCGGCGTACTCGCGCCCCAGGCGGATGGCGGTGTGGTTGGAGGCGAGGAGCTTCGGCTTCTTGCCGTAGGTCTCCTCGAGGAGCTTCTCCACGACCGCCATGTCGATGCCCAGGAGTGCCGTCAGCGCCCCGGCGTAGGCGATGTTGCGCAGGAGCGTCCGCTCCCGATCCCCCTCGAAGTTCTGCACGCAGAGCCGGCCGAAGGGGATGCCCAGGATCTGGATCCCGTCGCGCTCGAGCTCCTTGGGAAGCGGCCACGACGAGTCGTAGAGAAGGAATCCCCCCTCGCGGACCGTGGCCACGTCCTTGGCGTAGGTGGCCGGATTGAGCGCCACCACCAGATCCACCTCCGAGGGACGGGCCATGTAGCCGTCCTTGCTCACCCGGATCTCGTACCAGGTGGGGAGCCCCTGGATGTTCGAGGGGAAGATGTTCTTCCCCGACACCGGGATCCCCATCCGGAAGATGGCCTGCATGAGGAGACCGTTGGCGCTGGCGGAGCCGGTGCCGTTGACGGTTCCGATCTTGAAGGCGAAGTCGTTGACGCCGTTCACGCGTTCACCAGTTCAGGTTGGCCGCAGGCCGCACCGGCCACGGGCTTGAGGAGATCGAAGAGGCGCATGTCCCAGGCCGCCGTCGGGCAGCGTTCGGCACACAGCCCGCAGTGCAGGCAGACGTCCTCGTCCTTGACCATCACCCGCGTCGTCTGCGGGAGGGGCTCGGAGAGGTAGATCTCCTGGGAGAGGTTGACGGCCGGGGCGGAGAGCCGCTGTCGCAGCTCGGCCTCGGGGGAATGGTTGGTGGTGATCGTCAGGCAGTTGGTCGGGCAGACGTCGATGCAGGCGTCGCACTCGATGCAGCGCTTGGGGGTGAAGTGGGTCTGGATGTCGCAGTTCAGGCAGCGCGACACCTCCGTCGCCACCTGCTCGGGCGAGAAGCCCAGCTCCACCTCGACGTTCAGCGCCTGGAACCGCCGCGTGAGCTCCTCGTGGCGCATCACCTGCCGGGCGGAGGGATCGAAGTCGTTGTCGTAGGCCCAACTGTGGAGGCCGTTCTTGACGCTCACGAGCGTCATCCCCTCCGGGGGCCGGTCGGTCACCGGGCGGCCCTGGCAGGCCAGGTCGATGGAGATCGCCGCCTGATGGCCGTGCGCCACCGCCCAGATGATGTTCTGCGGGCCCCAGGCGGCGTCGCCGCCGAAGAACACACGCGGGTGGGTGCTCCGGTGGGTGACGCGGTCCACGACGGGCATGCCGTGGGCGTCGAACTCCACCCCGATGTCCCGCTCGATCCAGGGGAAGTTGTTCTCCTGGCCGATGGCGAGGATCACCGCGTCGCAGGGAACGATCTCGGTGCGCACCACGCGGCTCGACTGCCTGCCGGAGGCGTCCTCCGACCACTCCAGCACGTCGAACTCCATCCCCGTGAGCCGCCCCCCCTCGACGATCATCCGCCGCGGGGACCGGTTCTCCACGATCTCGACCTGCTCCTCGACGGCGTCCTCGAGCTCCCAGGGGGAGGCTTTGAAGTGCTTGCGCCCGCGTCGCGCCACCACCTTCACGTCGGTGGCGCCGAGGCGCTTCGCCGTGCGGCAGCAGTCCATCGCCGTGTTGCCGACGCCGATGATCACCACCCGCGGCTCGATCTTCTCGACATGGCGGAAGTGGACGTTGGCGAGCCACTCGATCCCGATGTGGACGTGCGCCGGATCGTCGTGACGCCCCGGGATGTCGAGCTCCTTGCCCTTGGGCGCGCCGCTGCCGACGAACACCGCGTCGAAGCCCTCGTCGAGGAGCGCCTTGAGGCTCGTGACGGGGGTCCCGTAGCGCATCTCGGCGCCCATGTCGATGATGTAGCCGCATTCCTCGTCGAGCACCGACGCCGGGAGCCGGAACGACGGGATGTTGATCCGCATCAGGCCGCCCGGTTCGGTGTTCTTCTCGAAGATCGTCACCGAGTAGCCGAGCGGGAGCAGGTCGTTGGCCACCGTCAGCGAGGCCGGGCCGGCCCCCACCAGTGCCACGCGCTTGCCGTTCTTCTCCTCGGGCGCGGTGGGGAGGAAGGGACGGATGTCGTCACGCAGATCCGAGGCGACGCGCTTCAAGCGGCAGATCGCCACCGGCTTCTCGTCGACGCGCCCGCGCCGGCAGGCCGGCTCGCAGGGGCGGTCGCACGTCCGGCCGAGCACGCCCGGAAAGACGTTGGACTGCCGGTTGAGCAGATAGCTCTCCGTGTACCGGCCCTGGGCGATGAGCCGGATGTAGGCCGGCACGTTGGTGTGGGCCGGGCAGGCCCACTGGCAGTCGACCACCTTGTGGTAGTAGCGCGGATCGTCGACGTCGGTCGGTTTCATGCGTGGCGCCGTGCTCCCGAATCCCCCCCGGACTGTCCCGTTTCTCGAATCTGCCATTTTCCCCCGGTCGCACGGCCATGGCAAGACGAATGGCCGCCCCCGACGCCATCTCCATCGGCGCCGGCGGCCGGCGGGCATGAAACGGCCCGGCGACGGCGGCCGGGAGGCCAGGATTTCCGGCCGCGCCGTGCCGGAACGTGGCACCTCCCCCGCCCGCGGCCGCCCCCCATTCACCCCGACAGCAGCCCCGTGAGCACGCGGCCGTGGACGTCGGTGAGGCGGTGGTCGCGGCCGCCGTGCCGGAAGGTGAGCCGCTCGTGGTCGATCCCCATCCGGGCGAGGATCGTGGCGTGGATGTCGTGGATGTCGACGGGGTCGCGGACCACCGCGTTGCCGAAATCGTCGGTCTCGCCGTACGTCACGCCGCCACGGAAGCCGCCGCCGGCCAGGAACATCGAGTAGCCGTCGACGTGATGGTCGCGGCCGCAGTCGGGCGTGACCGCGGGGGTGTGCGGGGTGCGCCCCATCTCGCCCCCCCAGAGGACGATCGTCTCCCCGAGCAGGCCGCGTCGCTTGAGATCGACCACCAGCGCGGCGACGGCCCGGTCGGTGACGCGGGCGTTCTTCTCGTGCAGCGCCTTGAGCTGGCCGTGCTGATCCCAGGGCGAGTTGTTGCCGTCGAAGCTCGGGCAGGTGATCTCCACGAACCGCACCCCGGCCTCCACGAGCCTCCGCGCCCGCAGCGCCTGCAGCGCGTAGAGCCGCTCGTGCTCGTCGTCGGAATCGAGGCCGTAGAGCCGCCGGACGTGCTCGGGCTCGCCCGACACGTCGAGCACCGCGGGCACCGATCCCTGCATGCGGAAGGCGGTCTCCTGGTTGGCGACGAGGGCCTCGATGGCGGCGGTGTCGGAGGCCTGGGCGGCGAAGCGGTGGTCCTGCGCCGTCACCAGATCGAGGAGGGCCCGCTGCCGGTCGGACGGCGCGCCGGGGAGGATGTTGTCCACGGGGCTCCCCGCGGCGCGGATCGCGGTGGCCTGGCAGGTGGCCGGGAGGTACGCGGAGCCGAAGTTCTCCAGGCCGCCGTTGGGGACCCAATCGTTGTTGAGGACGACGTAGCCGGGCAGGTCGGCGTTGTCGCTGGCCAGCCCGTAGGTCACCCAGGCGCCGAAGCTCGGGGCCTGGCCGAGGATCCTGCCGGTGTGGGTGAGGAGGGCCTGCTGGCCGTGCAGCGGCAACTGGCCCACGATGCTCCGCACGACGCACACCTCGTCGGCGATGCCGGCGATGCACGGCAGCAGGTCGCTGACCCACAGCCCGCTCGATCCGCGCTGGCGGAACGCCCACGGGCTGCCGAGCCAGACGCGCGACGCCGCCGACTGCGAACGCCTGGAGACGCGGGCCTCGCCGATCGCCTCCCCCTGGCGCCGCACGAGCTCGGGCTTGGGATCGAACGTGTCGACGTGGCTCGGGCCGCCGTCCATGAAGCAGAACACCACGCTCCGCGCGGTGCCGCCCCCCGGGCGGCGCGCGACCGGGGCGGCCGCCCCCACCATCCCCCCCAGGGCGAGCATCCCGAAGCCGGCCGACGAGCCCGCCAACAGCGCGCGGCGCGAGCGGGCCGGCGGCGGGCCTCCGGGGCGACGGCGGTGGCGGTTCACGTCGTGCATGGTTGCGCTCACGGTCCGTGGAAAAAGTCATCCATGACCTTTTTCCACGTGTGGGCACCCTGAAAAAGCCAAGGTTTTTCACGGGTGCCTGCCGCCGCATCCGGCGGCGGATCACTGTGTCCACAGGCTGCTAACGGTAATGGAGGAACTCCTTGGTGTTGAAGACCGCCTGCGCGAGCGCCGCCCAGGCCGCGGTGTCGGCCATGGGGTCGGCCCCTGCCCCCGACGGGGGCAGGGCCGCGGTCCAGGCGGCGATCTCGTCGGCCGTCGCCGCGCGGCCGAACGCGGCGCGAAACATCGCGTCCACCCGTGCGCCGGGGTCGGATCGGCCGTCGGCCGCCAACCGCTCCGCCCAGGCCCCGGCCATGGCGATCACGAACGGATCGTTGAGGAGCAGCAACGACTGGGCGGGCACGGCCGTCACGTCGCGTTGCCCCGTGGGGATCTTCGGCGCCGGCGCGTTGAAAGCGGCCAGGAAGGCCGACGGCGCCATGATCGACACCTCGGTGTAGATCGAGCGGCGCCCCTCGCCGTCGAGCGGACCGCTGAAGAGCCGCTTGGCCGGGTCCTCGGCGGTGCGCCGGGGACGCACGGGGGGCCCGCCGGGGCGCGGGTCGAGCCGCCCGGAGACGGCGAGCATCGCGTCGCGCACGCTCTCGGCGTCGAGCCGACGCGTGGGATGGTGGTGGAGGAGGCGGTTGCCCGGGTCGATCTCCAGGGCCCGGGGCGATGGACGGCCCCCCTGGCGGAAGGTGCGGCTGCCCACCAAGCGCCGCACGAGGCGCTTCGTCGACCAGCCGTCGAGCATGAAGTCGACCGCCAGCCGGTCGAGCAGCTCGGGGTGGGTCGGCGGCGCACCGAGGCGGCCGAAGTCGCTCGGCGTGGCCACGATCCCGCGCCCGAAGACCCAGTGCCAGACCCGGTTCACCCACACCCTGGCGACGAGCGGGTCGCCTCCGCCGGCGAGGCGCTCGGCCAGCGCGAGCCGGCCGCTGCCGGCGCCGCCCCCCACCGCGCGCCCGGCGTCGAGGATGCGGAGGAATCCGCGCGGCACCGGCGCGCCCTCGCGGTCGACGTCACCGCGGATGTTGAGCGGATAATCCAGCGGTGCGGTGGCCTCCTCGAGCATCCCGGTGACGGTGCGCGGCGTCGGAAGCGTCGCCTCGAGCTCGCGGTAGCGGGTCACGAGCGGCGCCGCGTCGGGAAGGTCGGCCGCCGTCAGCCCGACGAGGCGCTGGGCCACGAGCCAGGCGACGGTCTCCGCGTCGCCGGGCTCGGGCTTCCCTTCCGCGAGCCGCACCAGCGCACCGCCGATCCATCCCGCCACGGCGCGCCACACGCCGGCGGCGTCGGCCGGCTCCGGGCCCCCGAAGAGCCGCTCGAGCGCCGACGGATCCTCGCGCGGCTCGAGCGCCCCGTCGTGGGCCAGCGCCGCGGTGATCGAGAACCAGCTCCGCTTCCCCCGGCCGGAGTCGGCCGCCGGCAGCGTCACGCCCCCGGCCTGTGCGAGCCCGGTGCGCGGGGGGAAGTTGGGGTTGAAGTCGGCGGTGGCGATCTCGGTGAGGACGCGTGTCACGCCGTTCTTCGCCGCCACGCGCCCCACGGCATGCCACTGCGGCCCCGCCGCCGGGTCGAGGAACACCGGCCCGCCGTTGCCCTCGTTGAGGAAGGCGTTCTGCGGCACGACGAGCTTCGCCGCCCACTCCCCGCCGGCCACGCGCAGGCTCACCGTCGGCCGGGGAAACGACTCCGGCGCCGGCAGGCGGAGGATCCCCGGCAGCCTGGGGGAGAGGGCGTGGGTGTGCCAGCCGGCCGGCAGCACTTCCGCCACGACCGCGTCCCCTTCGAGCGCGACGCGCACCGTGCCCGGGGCGACGTGCCCCTCGAGGAGCCCCGCCCCCTCGGCGAGCCATCCGGCGGGCCAGGCCGCCGTCGCCGGATCGATCAGCGGCGTGGCGGCCGCGGCGCCGCGCCAG
>CAISKG010000117.1 GCA_903885855.1 uncultured Planctomycetaceae bacterium | reverse complement strand
CGGCCATGCGGTGATCCTTCTCCACGGCCTCGGCGAGGGGCGCGGGTCGATGGCGCCGTTGGCCGACCACCTGCGCCGCCGGCACGACGCCACCGTGATGACCTTCGGCTACGCCAGCCCCCGGGCCCGCATCGAGGACCACGCCCGCGCGCTGGCCCGCGTCGTCGACGGGCTCTCCGCCACCGATCGGATCAGTTTCGTGGCCCACAGCCTCGGCAACATCGTGGTGCGGCGCTGGATCGCCGACGCCGACGAGCGCGACCGGGCGCGCCTCCACCGGATGGTGATGCTCGGCGCACCCAACCAGGGCTCGCAGATGGCGCGCGAGGCGTCGCAGTCGTGGCTGATGGCGAAGCTGGCCACCGGGGCCGCCCGCGAGCTGGTGCTCGAGTGGCCGCGCGTCGCCGACACCCTCGCCACCCCCCCCTGCCCCTTCGGAATCGTGGCCGGCGGCGCCGGCGACGACGTGGGCTACAGCACGCTGCTGGAGGGGGACGACGACGCCGTGGTGCGCGTCGACGAGACCCGCCTCGACGGGGCGCACGACTTCATCCTCCTCCCCGTCCGCCACGCCTTCATGATGGCCGACCCGGCCGTGCAGCGGGCCACCTCGGCCTTCCTCGACACCGGCCGCTTCGCGCCCGCCGCTGGCGACGCCGCAGCGGGGGGCCCGTGAGCGGCGCGGGTGGGCCGGCCGACCCCGCGGCCGCCATCCCGGCCGGGCGCGTGGCCGCGATCGACTACGGCCGGCGGCGGATGGGGATCGCCATCTGCGACGCCGAGCGCATCATCGCCAGCCCGCTGCCGATGCGCGAGCCGGGCGCCGACGCGGCCGCCGAGGCCGCCTTCTTCCGGCGGCTGGTGGAGCAGGAGGGGATCGTCGGATTCGTGGTCGGCCTGCCGCTCCACACCGACGGCACCGAGAGCACGATGTCGCGCGAAGCCCGGCGCTTCGGCACGTGGCTGGCCGGTGTGACGGGGCTGCCGGTGGCCTGGCAGGACGAGCGCTACACCTCCTCCGAGGCGGCGGGCCGGCTGGCCGGGCTGGGGCTGTCGCGCGGCAAGAAGAAGGCACGCTCGGATTCGATCGCCGCGCAGATCATCCTCACGGGATGGATGGAATCGGCGCCGCGGCCGACCCGCGTCGCTTCGCGCCGCCGGCGCCGGCTGGTGGCCGGCTGCGGCTACCTCGGCAGCCGGCTGGCGGCCCGCTGGGCAGCCGCCGGGGACGCCGTGTGGGGGATCGTGCGCACGCCGCGGCGGGTGGCGGATCTGGAGGCGGCGGGGGTGACCCCGATCGTGGCCGACGTCGCGGCGGCGGCACTCCCCGGGCTGCCGGAGGTCGACACCGCGGTGTGGAGTGTGGGCTTCGACCGCGGCGCCGGGCAGTCCTACCGCGACGTCCACGTCGCCGGCTTCGGGCGTTTCCTCGACGCCCTCTCCGGCGCGCCGCGGGTGATCATGGTGGGATCGACCGGCGTCTGGGGGCGCGTCGAGGGGCGATTGGTCGACGAAACCACCCCCGCCGCGCCCGATCGCGAGGCGGGGCACGTGCTCCTCGAGGCCGAGGGGGTGCTCGGCACCCATCGCCTCGGCCCCGGCACGGTGCTGCGCCTGGCGGGGATCTACGGCCCCGGCCGGCTGCCGCGCGTCGACGACCTGCGTGCCGGCCGCCCCCTCACCGCCGATCCGGACAGCTGGCTGAACCTGATCCATGTCGACGACGCCGCCACCGTGCTCATGGCGGTGGCGGAGCATCCGGCGCCCGGCCCGCTGTACGTCGTCTCCGACGGCCACCCGGTGCGGCGGCGCGATTTCTACGACACGCTCGCCCGCCTCACCGGCAGCCCGCGGCCGCTGTGGCAGCCGCCGTCGCCGGAGGCGCGTGGCGGCGACAAGCGCGTCGATCCCAGCCGGCTGTTCGCCGAGATCGCCCCGACGCTCGACCATCCCGATGCCCTCGCCGCGATCCCTGGTATGCTCCGCGCGGGCGACGCCGCGCCCTGACGGGCCCCGCTTCCTGGCCAGCACCATGAACCTCTCGCGACGATCGTTCCTCCGCGCGGAGGGGGCCCTCCTCGCCCTTCCCTTCCTGCCGTCGCTGGCGAAGGCCGACGGCCTCCCCGCGGAGGCGTCCGCACCGCGCCGGAAGCTGGCGATCGTCTATCTCCCCAACGGCATCGTGCGCCGCTGCTTCTTTCCGGGCGAGGGGCACGTCGACGCCCCCGACTTCATCGGCGGATTCGACGCCGACAAGATCAAGGCCGAGCGGCGGATCAGGAACACCCCCGGCATCCATCCCCTCGAGCTCACGCCGACGCTCGAGCCGCTGGCCGACCTCGTCGCCGATCTCACCCTCGTCACCGGGCTCGACCGCAGTTACAAGGACGGGCAGGACGTCCACGCCCAGGGGGCGTCGTGCTACCTGACGAGCCTGTCGCCCGCGATGGCGGCCGAACGGGGCATCGCCCACCCCAACGGCCGCACCCTCGATCAGGTGATCGGCGACGCCGTCGGCCACGCCACGATCTTCAACACCCTCGAGATCAGCTGCAACGGCTTCACGGCGCCCAAGGAGCCGATCGAGTTCGACAACATCTCCTGGTACGGGCCGGGGAGGATCGCGCCGTCGATCCGCGAGCCGCAGAAACTCTACGACCGGCTCTTCCTCCGCCAGGGGTTCCGCGAGCACGTCGCCGACGTGACCGATCTGGTCCTCGCCGACGCCGGCGCGCTGGCCCGGCGACTCGGCCACGACGACCGGCGCACGCTCGACGAATTCCTCGAGATGATCCGCGGCATCGAACGCCGCATCGGAAAGATGGACCGGCTCCTCGGCGACGCCGACGTCCGCATCCCGCCCCGGGAGATCCTCCCCCGCGGCGAGTACATCCGGCTCCAGATGGACCTGATGCTCACGGCCTTCCGGATGGGGATCACCGACGTCTGCACCTTCATGATCGGCCCCGAGCGGTGGGACGCCACGCTCATGTACGAGGGGGTCTTCGATCAGCCGGTCCAGCACCACGAGATGACCCACAACCAGAAGGGGGACGGCTTCCGGCAGCTCCAGAAGATCGACCGCTTCCACCTCGAGCAGTTCGCGTACCTCATCCGCCGGATGAAGGAGATCAAGGAATCGGACGGCCGATCGCTGCTCGACCATTCGCTCGTCGCCTTCGGGGCGGGCCTCGGGGACGGCGCCACCCACCAGTTCTTCGACCTGCCGATGATCCTGGCCGGCACCGCCCAGGGGGCGGTGCGCCAGGGGCGCTTCCTCAAGATGCCCAGCGGCACCCTCAATTCGAATCTCTGGCTCACGCTCGCCCGGGTGATGGGGCTCGAGATCGACGCCTTCGCCGACAGCACCGGCGTGATCTCCGAACTGCTGGCGTAGCGGGCGGGGGCGGGACACGGACCATGGCAGCACCCGACCGACGCTCCCCCGGCCCCCCGCGTGGCCCGCGTGCCGCGGCCGCGACGGCCGCCATCGCGATCCTCCTCGCGGCCGCCCGGCCCGGGCCGGCCGCGGAGCCTGCGGGAGTCCTGCCGCCGGTGATCGCCGGCACCTGCCTGGCCTGCCATGGCGACGGGGCGGCCAGCGGGGGGATCGATTTCGAGTCCCTCGCCCCCGACGCGCCGCGCGGCGAACGCGCCCGGCTCGTCAGCCGGGCGATCGAGGCCATCGATTCCGGCGCCATGCCACCGGACGGCGAGCCGGCGCTCGATGATGCCACCCGCACCGAGGCGATCCGATCGCTGCGCGACCGCCTCGGCGAGGTCGCCCGCGACGTTCCCACGCCGCGGCTGCCGCTCCAGCGGCTCAACCGCCTCCACTACAACAACTCCGTCCGCGATCTCTTCCGGCTCTCCAGGGACCTCTTCCCCCTCCCGGAGAAGCTGATGACCCGATACGACCCGTACCTCCTCGCGCCGCCGGACCCGTCCGCCCCGCCGCGGCTGCCCGACGTGGTCCACGTCGCATCCCACGCCCTCGAACCGCCCCCGGGACTCGAAGGCGTGAAGCCCTATCCGAAGGATCTCCGCGCCGAGCACGGCTTCGACAACCAGGCCGACGAGTTGACCCTCTCCCCGCTCCTCCTCGACGCCTTCCTGCGGCTGGCCCATTCGATCGTCGAGAGCCCCGACTTCACCCCCGACACCGTCGGCATCTGGGGCGAGTTCTTCGCCGCGCCGGCGGAGGGGAGCGACGCCGCCGCGGAGGCCCGGATGCGGTTGGATCGCTTCCTGCGGATCGCCTTCCGCGGGCCGGTCGAGCCCGAGACGCTCGACCGCTACGCCGCCTTCGCCGGCGCGAAGCTCGCGCGCGGGCTCCCCTTCCCGGAGGCGATGAAGAAGACGGCCGCCGCCGCGCTCTCCTCCCCCCGCTTCCTGTACCGCGTCTCCGCCACCGGCCGGGACGACCTGCCCCTCGCCGTCGCCGCGCGACTCTCGGCCTTCCTCTGGGGAAGCTGCCCGGACGAGGAATTGCTCGCCCTGGCCGAGACGGGGGCGATCCTCCACCCCGACGTCCTCGACCGGACGGTGACGCGGATGCTCGCCGACCCGCGGATCGAACGCTTCCTCGACACCTTCCCCGCCCAGTGGATGCAGCTCGAGAACGCCCTGGCGGCGACGCCGGATCCGGCCCTCGCCCGCGACTTCCACCTCGTCCCTGGCACGCCGGCGAGCGTGCAGCTGATCCTCGAACCGCTGCTCCTCTTCGATGCGGTGTTCGTCGAGGAGCGGCCCCTCGCGGAACTGATCGCGCCCACCACGCACTACCACAGCGATTTCCTGCGCACGTGGTACCACGGCCCTCCGGCGACGACGGCCGCCGAGGCCGAGCGCGCGGCGCACGAGGAATCGCTCCGCCGGCAGCTGCGTGCCCGCGAGTTCCACCGCGTCCCCTGCGACGATCCGCGCTTCGGCGGGATCGTCACCAACGCCGCCGTGGCGAGCATGACCTCCGGCCCGACCCGGACGCACCCGGTCGCCCGCGGCGTCTGGATCGTGGACGTGATCTTCAACGATCCGCCGGCCCCGCCCCCCGCCGACGTCCCGCCGCTCGCCGACGACCGCGCCGACGAGCACCGTACGATCCGCGAGCGCTTCGCGGCCCATCGCGAGCATCCCTCGTGCGCGGGTTGCCACACCAAGCTCGATCCCCTCGGCTTCGCGCTGGAGAATTACGACCTCGCCGGACGGTGGCGCGACCGCTACTCGAGCGGCCACGACGTCGATGCCGGCGGCACGCTCTTCCGGAGGCGTGCCTTCGACGACGCGGTCGCCTTCAAGGGGGCGATCGTGGCGGAGCGGGAGCGGTTCGTGCGCGCCTTCACCGCGCACCTGCTCCGCTTCGCCCTCGGCCGCGAGCTGGTGCCCGCCGACCGGCTCGAGATCGAGGAGATCCTCCGCCGCACGGCCCCCGGGGGCCATGCCATCAAGGCGATCATCCGCGCCGTGGTGCGATCGGAGCGTTTCCGGGATTTCGGGCAGTCCACCGAAACGGACGCTCGTTGACGCCGCACCACGGTCGATCTACCTTCAACAGGTCCGGCACGGCGCCCGCCGCGAGCCTTTCGGCCCTGGCACGGCCGGAGCCGGGAAGGGGTCGTCCCGCCAGGGACACGGGGATCGAACCTGCTCCGCGCCGCTGGCCGCCGTCCACGGTCGTCCCACGCTCACCCCGGGGAGCCTCCATGCGTCCGTGCCCCTTCGCGCCGCTCCTGACGGCCCTGGCGGTGGCGCTCGCGTCGATGGCCGGCGCGGCGGGGGAAGAGCCGCGGCGAGAGTCCGCGGACCCCGCGGGCGCGGCGGCGATCCTCGCCACCCGCTGCCTGTCGTGCCACTCCGGCGACGCGCCGGAGGCGGGCCTTTCGCTCGTCGACGCCGCCGCGGCGATCCGGGGGGGGGAGAACGGCCCGGCCCTCGAGCCGGGGAGCCTGGCGAGCCCGCTGTGGACGCGCGTCGACGCTGGCGAGATGCCCCCCGACGAGCCGCTGCCGCCGCAGGAGCGCGAGATCCTCCGCGCCTGGATCGCCGCCGGTGCGCCGTGGGAGGGCGGGCCGCTCGATCCCCTCGCCCGCTCCACCGAGAAGCGCGCCGGCCGCGACTGGTGGTCGCTGCAGCCCGTCCGCGAGGCGCCCCTCCCTCCCGCCGCCGACGACGCCTGGGTGCGCGGCCCGATCGACGCCTGGGTGCTCGAGCGGCTGCGCCGCGAGGGCCTCGCCCCCTCGCCCCCCGCCGATCCGCGCACGCTCGTGCGCCGGCTGCATCTCGACCTGATCGGCCTCCCGCCGCCGCCGGAGGTGGTGGAGGCGTTCGCCGCCGATCCCAGCGACGCCGCCTACGAGCGGCTCGTCGACGCCCTCCTCGCCTCCCCCCACCACGGCGAGCGCTGGGGGCGGCACTGGCTCGACGTGGTGCGCTACACCGAGAGCGACGGGTTCGAGTACGACCATGCCCGCGACCGCGCCTGGCACTACCGCGACTGGGTGATCCGCAGCCTCAACGACGACGTCCCCTACGACCGCTTCATGCGCGAGCAGATCGCCGGCGACGTCCTCGAGCCGGTGACCAGCGACGGCATCGTGGCCACGAGCCTGCTGGTGTGCGGCGCCTGGGACAAGGCGGGCAACTCGCAGGCCAACGTCACCCAACGCGCCATCACGCGCGAGGAGGAGATGGAGGACATGATCAGCGTCGTCGGCCAGACCTTCCTCGGCCTGACGCTCAACTGCGCCCGCTGCCACGGCCACAAGTTCGACCCCGTGCCCCAGGAGGACTACTTCCGCGTCAAGGCGGTGTTCGACGGCGTGCGGCACGGGGAGCGCCCGATCCTGGCGCCGGCCGAGATCGCGGCCCGCGAGGCCCGCGCGGCGGCGCGCCGCGAGGCGCAGGCCGCGGCCCGGGCGGAGATCGCGGCTCTGGAGCG
>CAISKG010000116.1 GCA_903885855.1 uncultured Planctomycetaceae bacterium | reverse complement strand
GGCCGAGGCGCTGCCGCGGCGCGTCGGCGGCTTCGTGCAACGCGTGCCGATCCACCGCGAGCTGCCGGCCGGGCTGCCGGCGGGCTTCGTGCCGGCCCGCGTGTGGCACGGCGCCGACGGCGGCCTCCACCTCGCCGGGGCCGGCGCCTCCTTCCGGCTCGGGGAGCGGGGATTCTCCCCCGACGCCACCCCCGCGCCGCCGCGCGACGGCGGCATCGACCCGGCGGACCTGGCGGCCGGTGCCGCGGTCCGCCAGGTGGCGCGCGACGGCGGGGGGCGCGTGGCCGTGGCCACCTCCGCCGGCCTCTTCGAGCGCGACGGAGACGGCGGCTTCGCCCGCCTCGCCCCGGCCGACGCCCGCGGGCTCGTGTGGGCCGCGGCCGACGTGCGCGGCGTGGCCTACGACGCCGCCGGGCGCCTCGTCGTCGCCACGCCGGCGGGTGTGATGCGGCGGACAGCGGACGCCTGGGAGTTCTTCGCCGGTGCCGAGGGGCTGCCGGTGGCCGACTTCACCGCCGTGGCGGCCGCACCCGACGGCACGGTCTGGCTCGGCGCGAAGCGCGGGCTCGTGGAGTGGACCGGCGCCGACTTCCGCTACCGGCAGGGGCCGGGGTGGCTTCCCGGCGACCGGATCGACGACCTCGCGATCCTCCCCTCGGGCGACGTCGTCCTGGCCACCGACGGCGGCACCGGCTGGATCGCCGCGCGGCCGATGACGCTCGCCGCGAAGGCGAGGGTCTACGAGGAGGAGATCGACCGCCTGATCGCGCGCACCGAGCACGGCTTCGTCGCCGTGGCCACGCTCGAGCAGCCGGGCGACCGCTCCGCCGTGCGGCGCCACGACAGCGACAACGACGGCCTGTGGACGGCGATGTACGGCGCGGCGCAGTGCTTCGCCTACGCCCACGACCGCTCCCCGGAGGCCAAACGCCGCGCCGACCGGGTCCTCGCGGCCCTCCTCTTCCTCCAGGACGTCACGCAGGGGGGGGAGCATGCGCCGCCCCCCGGGTTCCCGGCGCGGACGGTGCTGCCGATCGACGACCCTGACCCCAACACCGGCCAGGCCGAGCGCGACCGGCGCATCCGCGCGGAGGATCCGCTCTGGAAGACGCTCGAGCCGCGCTGGCCGCGCTCCGCCGACGGCCGCTGGTGGTGGAAGGCCGACACGAGCTCCGACGAGCTCGACGGCCATTTCTTCTTCTTCGCCCTCTACCACGACCTCGTGGCCGGCACCGACGCCGAACGCGCGGCGGTGCGGCGCGGGGTGGCGCGGCTGGCCGACCACCTCGTCGACCACGGCTTCCGGCTCGTCGACCACGACGGGCTGCCGACGCGCTGGGGGGAGTATTCGCCGGCGGCGCTCGACCACGATCCGGCGTGGCGCGTGGAGCGCGGCCTCAATTCGATGAGCATCCTCGCCTACCTGGCGGTCGCGGCCCACGTCACCGGCGACGCGCGCTACGCCGAGGCGGCGGCGCGCCTGCGGCGCGACCACGCCTACGGCGCCAACGCCGCCGCTCCCAAGGTGCAGATGGGGATCGGCTCGGGAAACCAGTCGGACGACGAGATGGCCTTCATGGATCTCTACCACCTCGTCCGCCTCACCCCCGATCCCGCCGAGCGGCTCGAGGCCCTCGGCGCCTTCCACCGCTCCTGGCTGCTCGAGCGGCCGGAGCGCAATCCGTTCTTCGACTTCGCCTACGTGGCGGCCGCGCGCGCGGCGGACCCCGGCGGCCCGGTCGACCCCTCGGCGGGCGCCGCGGGGCTGGCGGCGGCCTGGCTCGACGACGCCATCGACACGCTCGTGCGCCTGCCGCTCGACCGCTGCCAGTGGGCCCATGCCAACGCCCACCGCCTCGACGTGAGGCCCCTCCCCGAGGCGCAGTCGATCGATCCCGGGGTGCCCGACCGCGCGGCGCGGGGATTCCGTGTCGACGGTCGGGTGCTGCCGGCCGACGAGCGATCCTTCGCCCACTGGAACACCGATCCCTGGCGGCTCGACACCGGCGGCGACGGCCGGGAACTCGCCAGCGGGACGGTGTTCCTCCTCCCCTGGCACATGGGGCGCTACCACGGCTTCATCGCCGACGACTGACGCCCGCGGCGGGCCTCAGTCCGCGGCGGGCCGCGGCGTCTCGCGCACCATCTCGAGGAGGTTGTCGACGAGGATCGTCCCGGTGCGTTCGCCGAGCGACACGCGCGAGACGTACTGGTAGCGCGGGAAGGCGAGGAAGTCGACCTCGGCGAGGATGTAGCCGAAGGCGTCGTTGGTGAGGCCGAAGAGGAAGGTCTGGTCGCCGGTCTTTCGCTTGAGGTAAGCGCCGACGTTGGGCAGGGCCTCGCCGGGGATGGTGAGGATCCGGGCGGCGCCGAGGTCGAGGAGCACGAGGCGCGAGGTGATGGTGCGCGTGGCCTCGTCGTGCGGGTAGCCGAGCGGCGAGTGGCAGACCACCCCCCACAGGTCGTCGGATTCGACCGGGAAGACCACGTCGCGGTGGTGCAGCGAGACCGCCGGGGAGGGGTCGGCCTCGGCGTCGGCCACGATCCGCAGCGCCTCCTCCGCCATCGTCCCGCCGATCCGCTGGCACTCCTCCCAGGTGCCGACGTCCTTCCAGTAGCCACGGACGGGATCGGAGGGGGCGTCGAGGTCGCGGTTGTCGGCGGTGACCATGCCCCCCTGCGCGCCGTTGATGAACAGCGCCACGCCCCCCACGCGTGCCTCGACCCCGTCCACCAGCGGCCCGATGCAATCGGGGGAGAGGATGCCGCGGCCGGCGCCGATCACCTCCGGGTGGATGGCGTAGTTCACGAGCGTGGCGATGGTGGCGCCGTCGGTGCCCACCGCCTGGATGACCCCCATGCGACGGTCGTAGAGGTCGGGGGCGTAGTAGTTGTAGGCGATCCGGCCGCGGGCCTCGCCCGTGGCGACGCGGAGCACCGCCGGGCGCGCGGCCTCCTCCGCCTCGTGGATCGCCTCGGCGGCCCGGCGGACGACGAGGTCGATCCAGTCAAGATCCGCCGTGTGGCCGCCGCGGCCGTCGGGGAAGGCGTAGCAGTCGGGCGCGCTGTGGGTGTGCGAGGCACCGATCACGATCCGCTCGGGGGGGATCCGTCGCACGAGCGCCCGCACGCGGTCGGCGAGCACGCCGGGGAAGCCGAGGACGTCGATCGCCACGATCGCCACCGTCTCGTCGCCGTCGCTGGCCACGAAGGCCCGCACGGTGAGGTCGCCGCGCCGTTCGGTGGCCGGCTTGGGGGCCCCCATGCCCCCCGACACCGGCAGGAGCGGATCGGGGGTGATCACGCGCGTCGCGGCCCCGGCGCGGAATTCGCCGGCCGGTGCCCCCGGCGAGGCCACCAGCACCGCCGCCAGGCACCATGCCGCGAGGAGCGGCCGCCGGGCGCCGATCACGGCTTCCGCTCCCGCAGCTGCCCCTCGTAGGGGAGCGTCTTGGGGTCGAAGCCGGCGTGGGGGAGGGTGTCGGGGGTGATGCGCACCGCCGTCGACTGCTTGAAGGCGAACGGCCCGCCGGAATCGTACGAGAGCTCGATGAAGGCCGCCGTCCAGCCCTTCTCCACCGGCGCCGCCTTCCCCACCCAGCTGCCGTCGGCCTCGGCGGCCAGGACGGTGGGGCGGTAGCCCTTGCCGATGGTGTCCATGCGGAAGTCGCGCGCGACGGGGTTGTGGGCCTGCCAGAGGACGACGCTCGTGGGGGGCACGTCGCTGCGCACCCGGATCGAGCCGTCGTTCTCGAAGGTCCAGGTGGCCTCGGGGCGCGGGCGGCCGTCGATGATCATCTGGTAGAAGGCGACGATGCTGGTGATGGAGTCGGGATTCTTGTCGACGCCATGGTCGGTGTTGGGGACGTAATAGAGGTGCTTCTCCCCCTCCAGGTCGTCGTAGTAGAAGCGCGACGAGTCGGGCACGAAGAACTGGTCTCCCGTGCCGTTGACGATGAACTTCGGCAGCGTGAGGCGGTCGATGTAGGAATAGGGATCCTCGATGGCGTGCAGCTCCTGCATCCGGGGATGGTCGGGGTTCTGCACGATGCCGTGCTTCACGTAGTCGCCCAGCGCCAGCGCCCAGAAGCCGTAGGTGGCGCCGTGATGGAAGAGCTGCTCGTCGACGTTGAGGACGTCGATGACGATCGGCACGATCGCCTCCACGCGATGGTCGGCGGCCCCGGTCATCCAGGTCGTCCAGCCGCGCTTCGAGCCTCCGGCGACGACGAATCCGGTCACCGGGATCCCCTCCTTGGCCGACCACTCCTGGATGCAGTCCATCGCCTTGACCACGCTCTTGACCATCGGCAGCCGCGGCAGCCAGGTGGCGTCGCCGCTGTCGAGGAACTGATCCCAGCAGTAGGCGATGAGGTCGTCCTCCTTGCGCGGCGTGCCGTCGCCGTGGAAGACGATCGGCTGGTTGGGGATCATCTTCAGCTCGACGACCAGACTGCCGGTGGCCTCGGCGATCGTGCGCACCAGCTGCCCGGGGCCGTCGGGCACCTTGTCGCCGTCGTTGCCGCCGCCCGAGACCATCACGAAGCACTTGTCGGTCTTGAGCTCCGACGGGCGGGCCACGAGCAGCCAGTGCTCCCATGTCTGCCGGCTCACCTCGTCGGGGGCCCGCCACGACTGGCTCGTGAGGCGGATCACCGTCGACGGCTCCTTCCCTCCCCCCTTCGCCACCTCCCAGCGGTAGGCGTCGTCGTCGAGGGCGACGTAGTCGTCGATGGGGAGCTCCTCGGTGACGCCGGCCGGCGGCGCGGCCCGCGTCGCGGGCGCGGCGGGGCCGAGCAGCGCGGCGAGAAGAAGGGCTGCGACGGCGCCGGTGCGGAGGGGATCGATGCGCATGGCGGACTTCCAGTGAGGGGAACGGGGCGGATGCACGGAGACCGGGACAGGGTCACTTCGTCGTCAGCTGGAATGGCGGCAGGTCTCGCGTCGAGCCGGTGACCTCGGCGGTGAGCGGCGAGCGATCGGGCGCGATGTAGCGGCCGCCGAGGAGGTCGGGCGCGTCCTTCGAGATTCCCTTCTGCAGATCCTCGGCGGTGGCGCGCTTGGAGGGATCGGGCCAATTGGCGGTCACCTTGTACTTGCCCGCCGCGATGCCCGGCTTGGCGTTGGTGACGATCGTGAACTTGCCCGAGGCGTCGGCGGTGCCGGTGGCCGAGGCGTTGCGGCTCCCCTCGGGATAGAAGATGAGGACGCAGCCGTCGGCCGGCGCGCCGTCGACGGTCACGGTGCCGCTGACCTTCGGGAGGTTGTTGCCGCCGCCGCCACCGCAGCCGACCGCGGGGAGGAGGGCGACGACCAGAGCGCTGGCGAGCAGGCGCCGGCCGCGGCGGCCGAGCGTGGCGTGCGACATGGGAGAGCTCCTGTGTGTGGGGGGAGGGCAATGCCGAGAGTGTAGCCGATCACCGCGCCGCGAATGGCGAGAGCCCGGCCGGTCCTCGCGGACCGACCGGGCTCCCTGATGTCACGTGGACGATCGCTCGCCCCGGGTCACTGCGAGATGTCGAGCGACTCGCCGCCGTCGCGGCTGACCAGGGCGACGTAGACGAAGTTGTCGACGTCCTGCTGCAGGAACTGCACCGACCCGTCCCCCTTCACGACCTGCACCCCGGCCGGGTGCATGGAGTAGGGGTTGTCGTCGTTGAGGATGTTGATCACGCCGCAGCCGGCCGCACGCGGATCGGCGGGATTGGCCCCGCTCAGGCCGCGGTGATGCCGGGCGGTGTTCCAGTCACCGTAGAACGAGTTCAAGACCAGCGCCCCGCCGGGGGCCGTGGGCCCGAGCTGGGTGCCGCGGTAGAAGCGCTGCTGCTTCCCCGCCTCCTCGATGAACAGGATCGTCTTCGACAGGCCGTCGCTGACCTGCGAGAGCTTGATCGTCCGCTGGTTGATCGGGTCTTGGGACCCGAGCATCGCGTTGTGGGTGTCGGCGGCAGGGAGGCCGACGCACGTGGCGAGCGAACTGTGGATCCCGCGGATGGCGACGTAGTCGGTCCGGGGCAGGACGAACGGCGCCGACACCCCGAGCGGGGCGAAGTAGGGCTGGTAGTCGCTGGGCACGTTGGGCGTCGACGGGCAGAGGAAGGTCGGCACCGCCGCCATCGTGTTGGGGTCCTGCTGGCCACCCGGCCAGGGCGGCGGCAGGTTGATCGGGTCGAGCAGCGGCCGCTTGAGATTGAACTTGTTGTAGACCGTGCCACCCTCCATGAAGGGCATCAGGTGGCCGAGCGGGGCGAAGCTGCGCCGGGCGTCGACCGTGGCGTTGAAGTAGGGGCTGGC